>JAGGZU010000078.1 GCA_021161865.1 Thermoplasmata archaeon | reverse complement strand
TGTCTATAATAAGACAATACTGGGATTTACTTGATGTAAGGATTGGAAACAAGTCAACAATTGATCATAAAAAATGTTTAAGAGATGCTGAGTCAAGGTATGGAGTTAAATTCAAGGTTTACGAGTTTTGGGATGGTTGGGATGGAGGGGATGTACAGAATGGCAGGCTTGAAAAACTGGGTATAGACGTGGTTATCGCCCCCGGCGGTTTTGGGGGGTTATGTACACCGAAGAAGTACAGGAAGGAGCTAAAACAATTTGTTAAAAAAGGCGGAGGGTTTTATGGTATCTGCGGTGACTCCACTTTTGGTTCACTTGGTTTGAAAAACCCACCTAGGAAAAGCGACTATTTTATGGCTAAAGTATTAGGGTACGATAAGTTTACTCCGACACTTGGTCTTGCGAATGTTTACACCGATGGATCTGCTTTTGATGGCATGGTTGGTAACCTAAATTTTCTTGTAAAGTTTGATGCCATGAAATTCCTTACGCAACTGGCTTTTTCTCGTGCCCCGATATATTTTCCATCTGTTGATCCACCTATTCAGGAGCCTTATTTTGGCAAAACCGTTAACGTTATGCTTGGGAATGCGCCTTTGGTGGAGGGTCATAGGTTGTTTATGCCGAAGGTTGCAGGGATCGCTTTTTTGAATGGAAGCGACAAACCGTATGGTGATGGTATAGGTGGTAAGATGGTTATTGTCGCCACAACCTATGGCAAGGGTAGAGTTGTGCTTTCTGCAGTTCATCCGGAGCACACTGTGGGTAATGAAGAAGCACATGATGTTTATGAGAGAGATGTGTTGTGGTTGGCCAGAGCGTTACCGGACACATAGAAGCGCTAGATGAATACGAAACATTAATATCATATTTTTGTATATATTTTATGCCGTAAAAAGGGGTAGAGGAATAATGAACGTAAGAATCAAAGGCGTTGTGTGTTTACTGGTTGTTGCCTTATTGATTATCCCAGTTTTTACACCAACTTCATCAGCTTTTTTCCATAAAAAAAGAACGATCAAGGTTGCTGTAATCATGCAACGTTGGGATATCCTTGATGTGATAAGTTACCCTTTTATTATATCCGCTTATCAAAAGTGTTTGAAGGAAGCTGAGAGATGGTATGGTGTTAAATTCCAGCTTTACAAGTTTTGGGATGGGTGGAACAGAGGGGATGTACAGAATGGCAGGCTTGAAAAACTGGGTATAGACGTTATTATTGCTCCTGGTGGTTTTGGAGGATGGCATACTCCTGAAAGGTATAGAGAGGAGATAAAACGGTTTGTTAGAAATGGCGGAGGGTTTTATGGTATCTGCGGTGACTCCACTTTTGGTTCTATGGGTGTTAAGAATCTTCCAAAAACCTATGGTCACCTTATTAAAAGACTCCTTGGTTTCAAACAATTGTCTCCGATGCTTGGTCTTGCAAATGTTTACACCGATGCATCTGTTTTCAAAGATATGGTTGGTCATCCATGGAGGTTCACGAAACTTGATTTAGCTGTGTGTTTAACTCAACTTGTTGTGTCAAGGGCGCCAGTGTATTTTCTGCGAACAAGTGAACCGATTCAGAAGCCCTATTTTAGGAAAACCTTGAGAATGATGCTTGGTAACGCTCCCCTTGTTTCTGGTTCAAAACTTAAAGGTTTTTTTATGCCTGATGTTATCGACGTAGCGGTTTTCTTAGGTAGCGATAAACCCTATGACAAGTCGATGAGGTGGAAGAAGGCTATTGTTGCCACAACCTATGGTGAGGGCAGGGTTATACTTTCTGCTCCTCATCCTGAGCTTACTGTTGGTAAGGACAAAGCGCATGATATTTTCATTAGAAACCTGCTATGGGTGGCTGAGGCTTTACCAAACACTTAGAGAGGTTTTCTTTATTCAAGGGGTTTCCCTATTCTCTCCTCTACAACCTTGATAATAAGTCCTTTTTTAACCATTTCAACCATCTTTTTGATATCCTCATAAAGTGGTCTATCTTTTTTTAACTCAGGGATTTTTGTTCTTATCTCATCATAGGCTTCTTTTATTGGAGGCGATGGTTTCAATGGCTTCAGAAACTCCAAACCTTGAGCCGCTGAGAGATACTCTATCGCTATTATCTGCTGCACGTTTTCGATTATTTTTTGTAGTTTGTATCCTGCTGTGGCGCCCATGCTAACGTGATCCTCCTGGTTTGCAGAAACTGGTATGGTGTCCACGCTTGCTGGATGAGACAGTATCTTGTTTTCGTTGACTAAGGATGCTGCAACATAGTGTGGCAGCATAAAACCTGAGTTTAAACCACTTTTTGGTGTGAGAAACGGTGGAAGCTCCGAAAGGCATGAATCTGTTAATCTGGCTATTCTTCGCTCACTGAGTGTTCCAATGGTGGCTACAGCTATAGAGAGTGTGTCAAGAGCCAAAGCCAGTGGTTGACCATGAAAGTTTCCACCAGATACTATCTCGTTTTGATTAGGTAACACTATGGGGTTGTCTGTAACAGAGTTAATCTCTGTTTCTGTTGTTGAACGTGCAAAGGATACAACATCATATACTGCTCCAAGCACTTGAGGTATGCATCTCAAAGTGTAGGCATCCTGAACCTTTGAGCAGTCTTTGTGTGATTTTATTATTTCACTTTTTCTTGTTAAACGCCAAAGGTTTTTAGCGCAGATGATCTGACCCTTGTGAGGTCTTAACCTGTGCAGCTCTTCTCTGAAGGCTTGGTCCGTACCCTTTAATGCTTCAAGGCTCATAACTCCTGCTATTTGAGCGTTTTTAAGCAGCAGCTCAGTATCATAAACAGCGAAAACACAGTAAGCGGTCATGAGTTGTGTCCCGTTGATGAGAGCAAGCCCCTCCTTCGCCTTTAATGTAACAGGTTTTACACTTGCTTCCTTCAATCCTTTTTTTGCCTCATACCTCTTGTTTTTGTATTCTACTTTGCCTTCACCCATCATAGCAAGTGCTATGTAAGCGAGAGGTATGAGGTCGCCACTTGCACCTAGAGAACCCTTACTTGGAACAACAGGATGAACCCTTTTGTTAAGCATTTCAACAAGTGTTTCTAGGATTTTCAGTCTAACTCCAGAGTAACCTTTTGCAAGGGAATTTGCCCTCAGAACCATCATCGCTCTAACCATCTCAGTTGAGAGCATTTTGCCTACACCACAGGAGTGGCTTCTTATCAGATTACGTTGGAGGTCATCTATCTCATCCTTTGATATTCTAACTTTAGCAAGTTCACCGAAACCTGTGTTTATACCATAAACGGTTTTACCTGATTGTATAACCTTTTCAACTGTGAGTCTTGCTTTCTCCACCTTTTCTTTCACTTTTGAATCAAGTTTAACGTTTTCAAAACCACGTGCAACCTTTACGACATCCTCTATAGTGAGATGTTCTCCATCAATCGTTATCATAGTGAATCAACCCTTTTTAAGCATCGGCATTTTTATTCCAGTTTTTTTAACAACCTCTATCGCTTCCTTGTAACCCGCGTCAGCATGCCTCACTACCCCTATACCTGGGTCTGTGGTGAAAACCCTTTTTATTCGTTCATCGGTTTCTTTTGTCCCATCGCAGACTACAACCATGCCTGCATGGGTTGATAAGCCAATACCTACACCGCCACCGTTGTGTATTGAAATACTGTCTGCACCCGCTGCACAGTTAAGTAAAGCATTTAGAAGAGGCCAATCCGCTATAGCATCGCTTCCATCTTTCATACCCTCTGTTTCTCTGTAGGGAGAAGCAACACTGCCGCTGTCCAAGTGGTCTCTTGTTATCGCTATTGGTCCAATCTCTCCCTCCCGTATCATCTTGTTGATCTCTAAAGCAAACCTTTCTCTTTCACCGTATCCAAGCCAGCACACTCTAGCAGGTAACCCCTCCCATGGAAGATGTTTCTCTGCAAGTTTTATCCAGTTAATCAGTGTTTTGTCCTCAGGGAACAGTTTCATTACTTTTTCATCGGTTTTGATTATGTCCTCACGGTTTCCTGTTAAAGCGAGCCATCTAAAGGGCCCTCTACCTACTGCAAGCATTGGCCTTATGTATGCGACAACGAAACCAGGATAGCTGAACGCTTCTTTGAATCCTGCTTTCTTTGCCTGTCCTCTCAGATTGTTCCCATAATCAAAAACGATCGCTCCCTTCTTTTGAAATGCAACCATGGCTTCACAATGTTTTTTCATGCTTTCAAAGGAAAGTTTCTTGTATTTTTCCGGGTTGGTTTTTCTGAGCTCATAAGCCTCATTTATGTTGTCTCCATAGAATCCTGATGGTACATAGCCATTGAGTTCGTCATGTGCAGAGGTTTGATCCGTTACAACATCTGGTACAAATCCTGATTCTGCAAGATACGGATGAGTGTCTGCACAGTTCCCAAGTACTGCTATGGAAAACGGTTTTTGTTTCTCCTTTGCATCTAAAGATAAATCCACAGCTTTGTCAACATTTTCAACCATTGTGTCGCAGAATCCTGCTTTAAGCCTACGTTCTATTCTTGCTCTATCGCATTCTACTGTTATAGCTATGCCGCCATTCATCGTCACGGCAAGTGGTTGAGCTCCTCCCATGCCACCAAGGCCACCTGTTAAAACTATTTTACCTTTAAGTGTACCATCAAAATGCTTCCTTGCACAGGCTGCAAAGGTCTCATAGGTCCCCTGTATTATACCCTGTGTACCAATGTAGCACCATGAGCCAGCAGTCATCTGTCCATACATTGTTAACCCAAGTTGCTCAAGTTCATGAAACTTCTCCCATGTACTCCAATGTGGAACCAGGTTAGCGTTAGCTATGAGTACCCGTGGAGAATTCTCCCATGTTTTAAAAACAGCAACCGGTTTACCTGATTGAATAAGCATTGTCTCATCATCTTCAAGTTCCTTTAATGTTTCAACGATGGCTTTGTAGCACTCCCAATTACGTGCTGCTTTACCGGTTCCACCATATACAATAAGTTCCTCTGGTAATTCAGCATTCTCGAGGTTGTTTTCAAGCATCCTTAGTATAGCCTCTTGACGCCAACCTTTACACCTAAGTTTTAATCCTCTTGCTGCTTTTATTTTACTCCCCATAAAAACCATTTCCGCAATCCAGTATAAGCTACTTAAACTTTGTTTTTAGACAAAAAAAGTGGAAGGAGGCTGGCCTCATACTAGGAGGGGATGGGATGCACTCTAACAACTACCAGCCCGTTTCCTTCCGCTCTATAAATACTCTGAACCAGTATATATTGTTTTCGCTTTTTTACATGGTTGAGATACTCACAATATTGTTTCCCCTTAAAATAACGGTTCCTATTTTACGTTTGGATTCATCTTTCTTCTCTTCTGTGTCCTCAAGCACAAGGTTCATGTATTCATCATAGCCAGTTAGTTTTCCCTCCAGCGTTCTTCCATCCTTCAGAAGGAGGATAAGTCTTTGATTCACCGATTTCTCAAGTACATCCAACGGTAGTGCCATAGGATGGAGAAAGAATAACTCCTTCTTAAATCTATTCCATTTATTCTAAAAATTTTGACAAAGGGTTTCGTTATCTTTGTATTAACCTGTTTCCGCATTATACAGGTTTTTTATCCTTTTTACACCATCGATTCCTTCTATGATATCTGCTACTGTTTCTGGTACGAGAGTACGCCATTCTTCGTCATAAGCTATTCTTTTTCTTATCTCCTGTCCTGAACAACCTTCGCCACCAAACAACGGTGTTTTTTCAACCTTATAGTTTTTTTCTTTAAAAAGAGTAAGTGTGAAGTCGTTGTGTGCAACCACTAAATCAAACCTTGGAACTATGCTTTCCACATGTTTAACCCAGTTTGGCGGATCGTTGATGTCTGGTATAAAATATGTTTCATAGTTTTTGATTCCCTCTTGTCCTAGTGTTTCTTGAATCATTTTTTTTCGTTCCTCTGCTGTAAAAGGGTTTTCTCTGGTGTGATGAAGCTGCGATGAACCAATGCCTATTATTATTTTTTCAGAAACAGGTGCATAATTTTTTATAACACCAAGGTGACCATTGTGAAAAGGCTGAAATCTACCTATGAAAAGGGTTTTCATTTAACCACGTTCTCTACTGTGCACGGTTTTCTTTTCAAAGGTGCCTCCTGTGGTTTTCCTCTCCGACTCAAGTTCAACCTTCCCTGAAACCTTTGGTGGCCTCATCTGAGCAATCTTCTGCAGCAACTCCTTCTTGCCTTTACCCATAAGCGCGTTTTCAAGTACATCCTTCAAAGTTTCAACAGGTATTATCTCTATTTTTTTCTTGTATTTCTCATCAATTACAACATCGTTGAGGTTGGCTTTTGGTATTATCACCTTCTTTATCCCAGCGTCAGCAGCAGCCTCAACTTTGGCGGTTACACCACCAACTGGTAGAACCGTTCCTCTTATGCTGAGTGACCCCGTCATGGCTGTGTCCTGCCTCACGTAAACGTTTTCTAAGGCTGAAATCACAGCTGTTATAACAGATAAGCTCGCTGAGTCACCCTCTACACCCTCGTATGTCCCAATGAACTGTATATGTATATCGTGGTTTGAGATGTCATGTCCCATATATTTTTTTATGATAGCAGAAATATTCTGCACCGATTCCTTTGCGATTTCACCAAGTTTACCTGTGGCTATGATTTTCCCTTCAGACCTTGAACCAGCAGGGGTTACTTCCGCTACTATTGGTAAAACCAGTCCAGCGTACTCACTCAAAGAAGGATCTGCGGAGTGAACAGCTAAACCATTAACCACACCTATTTCTCCACCAGATGTTTTTATCGACTTGTATTCCTTCCGTATCGCTATCGCTCTATCTACTACCTGCTGCTCCAGTGAACGAGCTATTTTTTTCGCTCTGATAACATGGTCTTTGGTTACAGTTTTCGCTCCCTCCTCATATGCGATATCCCCAGCTACTCTAACAAGTCCACCAAGTTCTCTTAATCTAAGCGAGAGTTTTCCTTTTCTTCCTGCTCTTCGTTGTGCCTCTCTTATGATCTCTGCTACAGCGTCTCTCTCGAAATGTGGTACCTTTCCATCCTTCACAATCTCTTGTGCAACAAAACGGATCAGTTTCTCCCTGTTTTCTTCGTTGTCATCCATGAGATTGTTGAGATAAACCTCATAACCATACCCTCTTATCCTTGACCTCAACGCGGGGTGCATACCCTGCAATGCATCAAGGTTACCGGCTGATACAAGGATAAAGTCACATGGTACAGGTTCTGTTTTCACCATTGCACCGAAGCTTCTCTCAGACTGCCCAGTTATTTGAAACTTTTTCTCTTGTATAGCTGTGAGTAGATGCTGCTGCGATGGTAGACTCAGAGTGTTTATCTCATCAATGTAAAGCACACCCTTGTGTGCCCTATGTATTGCTCCAGCTTCAACAAGTTGATGAGGTGGTGTTTCCAGTCCAGCGGATTGAAATGGGTCATGTCTTACGTCACCAAGGAGTGCTCCTGAGTGTGCCGCTGTTGCATCTACAAACGGTGGAAGGTCTCCCTTGTCGTGGGCAACAAGTATTTTAGGCGTGTTCTGCAGCTCGGTTCTCGGGGTAGCCATACCTCTTGCCATGAAAACATAGATCATGATTCCTGCGAGTACACCAAAAAGTGCGTACTCTGGATGAGGTGGGGTTGACATGAAAGCGAACAGTATGGATGCCATTATGATTAAAACCACAAGTGAAAGCATAACACCGCTTTGTTGCTCCGCTTTTTTCTTCGCCTCAGCTCTCTTAGCTTTGACGATCTCCTTTGCTTTCCCTCCTGGTACAACCCTAACGAGTGGTGTGTTTGGGTCTTCAGGGTTTGGGTAAACAAGGATGTCTTCCAGTTCTTCTTTTGGTAGAAACTCAGTCATGGCTCGTGCTATCATTGATTTACCGGTTCCTGGGTCACCGATTAGCATGACATGTCTTTTTTGTTCCGCTGCTTTTCTAACTACTTCAACTGCTTTCTCTTGTCCGATAACCTGCTCAAGTAGTTTCTCAGGAACCTTTATCTCCTTTGTTGTTTTGAAATCATGTCTTTTTATCCACTCGTCTATAGAAGGAAGTTCATCGGTTTTTTTCATAAGTTGAAGCCTCTTTATGCTTTTTCAAATAGCAGAGAGGGTAAAAATGTTTTTAGCATATCAACTTTTCCCAGTTTTGATTAAAACAAGCATGCTTATGGCGGCAGCAATGCTCATAACGCTCGCGTACAAAAACGGTGCATGGTAAGAGAGTTTATCCCAGAGAAATCCAGCTATTAACCCGGAGGGTAACGCCGTTAGACCAATGGTGGTGTGAAATGCTCCGAGGGAGGTTGCCCTTAAGTTTCTGTTGGAAAGGTCTGAGACAAAGGCTCTTTGGTTACCATCAACAACAGCGTATACTATACCGTAGAAGGCAAAGAGTAGTATGAACGATGCAAAGTCGTTCAGCAGCATGAAACCAAAGCATACCACGGAGAACAGGAGGTAACCTGATGTTAACACTTTTTTTCTTCCAAACCTGTCCGATAGTGTGCCAAAAGGGATTGCAAATGCTGCATAGAATATGTTGAAAACAACGTACAGTAGCACAGGCATAACTATTGCTGATCCTCCAGTGAAAATCAGCTGTGCTCTTCTGATGAAAAACATGTAGCTTATGTTTGCTAGAGAGAACAACGCGGCGACAAGGATGAACATCTTTAAAGATTTAGGTAGATTCCTAATTGTAAGGTGGAAACGGGTTGTGGTTTTCTTTTTTCTTTTTTCCTTCACCCATATCAGAGGAATCAGTGATAAAATAGATAAACTGGCTGCAATGAGCAGTATTGTTTTGTAATTCAATCCCAGGTAGTATAGGAATATGAAAGCGAGTACTGCACCCAGTATGGCACCCAATGTGTCGAGGGTTCTATGTACACCAAAACCTTTTCCTTTTTTCTCAGGTAATGAGTCTGCGATAATGGCGTCTCTTGGTGCGGTTCTTAGTCCTTTACCAACTCTTTCGAAACTTGAGAATATCAGTATATGCTGCCATATTGTTGAGAAACTGAGCAGTAGTTTGAAAACACCTGAGATACTGTAGCCAGCTGCGACAAAGGGTTTTCGTTTACCTGTTCTGTCTGATATGTATCCAGATGCTACCTTAAGTAAACTGGAGAGGCTTTCTCTTAACCCACCTATTAACCCAATGATAACCTCGTTTCCACCAAGAGAGATGATGAATAATGGTAGTATTGGCACTATTATTTCGCTGCTCATATCGTTGAGGAAACTAACTAAACCAAGAAGCAGGATGTTTCTACTGATGCCTTTGAGTAGCTCTCCTCGCTGTTGCATTTCAGCAGGGAAAAGCTGGAGAATGTTTAAACGTTTCTTTTTTACTGGTATTTGATGCGAGAGATGTAACATGTTGTGTTGAACAATTAGCTGTGGGATTTCGTACTCTCAGCTAATTCATCTAATTAATTTGTCTGAGAGGTTTCTTGGATGCTTAGAAGTATATTGTAAAAGATGAAGTTCGTCTTCGTTTCTTGGAATATTTTTTGCTTAACCTTAGTTGAAGGCATCCATAGGTTATGTTCCAAATTACATGTTTTATTGTGGGAATAACTAGAAAAAATTTGTATTGTTGAAATTAATCTTAACTGGATTTACACGTGTATTGTTGATGAATAGTGTAAGTGAAATGTGAAGGGCGTTGTTTTGTGTTCATCAGATGCTATATTATTCTGTTGAGCACCACTATGAATGGGCCGACTATTATAGCGGATGCTAGTGGTGTCATGTCTGGGTTGGCTTCGTCTGCGGATACCTCCACTTTTATGAGTGTTGATGGGTGACCAAACCAGGTTATTCCATTTATTTTTCCTTTTTCTTTTGCAGTGCTTTATTTGAACAGTTAGATGATGAAAATCATCAACTACCAGGAATTAAAAAGATCACTAAGGTTTTTGAGGTTAATCTAAGACAGGAAAAAGAAGATTTCCTTCTCAATCATCTGCCCTTTTTTGTGAACCTTAGACTCCTTCTCATCTCCTTTTCGACATGTTTTGGAAATCGAGGATGAACATTGTGGCATTAACTTTCTTTGTAAGTTTTAAATAAAACTTTTGTGTTTCACTGGTTAGCTGAGCTATGGTTGAGGAAAATGTTGATTTGGATGTTGAGGCTGGTGAGGTAAAAAAAGGTGTTGTTTTTTGTACTGAACTTGAGGATGGTTCACCCGTTGTTTTTCCTTATTTTGTGATGCGTGGTTTAAAGGGGAAGAAACCCGTTCTTCTTCTTAACGCAGCTATTCATGGTGACGAGTTGAACGGTATTGAGGTTATTAACCGTGTTTTTGAAGAGGTTAAACTGGATGATTTGTGTGGTACTGTTGTTGGTGTTCCTGTTGTTAACACTCTTGCTTTCCGTGCAAGAAGTCGTGTTGACCCTATTGATGATAAAAACCTTAACAGGGTTTTTCCTGGTAAAAAGAATGGTACTGTCACTGAAAGGATAGCTTATCATTTTTTTAATGATTTTGTTAAAAAAGCTGATTTCGGTATAGATTTACACACCGGTATGAAGGGGCATCTGCTTGTGCCTCATCCAAGGCTTAGAACTCTTAACGGTTTTAAACCTTCTTTGGAACATTATCGAGCTGTTGGTACAGAGTTTATTTTCCAAAACGAGGGAGAGAAGGGTATGCTGAATATCGAAGCAGGTAAGATTGGTATACCGGTTGTGTGTTTTGAGATCGGTGTTGCTAGTGTTCTTGATGAGTATTATATTGATACTGGTTTTAGAGGTGTGTTGAATTTTATGAGGTTTTACGGCATGCTTGATGGTGAAGCTGAGATTCCTAGGCAGCAGGTTTTGTTGAGTGATTATCATGAGGAGATTTCGCAGATCGGTGGGCTTTTTTATCCTAAGGTTAAACCTGGTGATGTTGTGAGTAAAGGTCAGTTGCTTGGTGTTACAAAATCACCTTACACGGGGGAAAAATATTTTGTTAAGGCTCCAGATGATTGTTATATTGTTGGTATACGGAGTCAACCTGTTGTTAGGCAGGGCACTACTGTAGCGTGGCTTATGACGTTTGAGAAGGGCGATATTCTTCCTCCTTTGAGTAGGAAAAATGTTAGGATGGTTTCTTCAAAGATTTTTGATGACAGTAAAAATAAGGGTATACGTTTTTAAAGGAGAGGTTTGTTTTTTAGAGTGTGTTTCCAGATTTTGTTTACTAGTTTCGCTATCTTTTCTTCTTCGGTTTCTCCCTCCATTTTTTTGTACCAGTTTCTTATAATGTCGGCACTAGTTTTTTTTCTTTCAACTCGTGTTTTTAGTATGTGCAGGTATTTTGGGTGGTCGTAGAAGTGTTTGATTCCTTTTTCTGCTTTTTCGATGCATTCTCTAAGATACTCCTGGGTTGATATTGATTTTCCGTTCCAGACGAATCTACCTCGCATTGAGTTTTTGATTGCTTCTATCCTGTTTATTTCTATTTCACGTAGTGAAGGTAGTTGTTGTCTATCCCATCGTTGAGCGTATTTTAGTCGACCTATTATGTATTCTACAAGGGCTAAGTTTTCTCGTACTGCGGCTTGTACTGCACAAACCCTGTTTTCTACTCGGAATGGTAGTTCGAATTGTATCCGGTTATCTTCATGTCGTTCTTTTACGATTTCACTTAAGGTGGTTGCGATTATTTTTTCTTTGGAGAAAAGGTATTCTGCGTACTCAAGAATGTTTTTAGGGTACTTTTTTAGGTCTGGGAAACCACCTTTTCCACCATCTGCCATTTCGTAGAGTAGTAGCCTTGCTTCTGCGTAGTCAACTAGTTTTCCGCCTATTATCGGACTGTTGGCTGAGAGAGCTATTAACTCTGGGCTCATGTATAAGAGTCTGTTGTATTTGCTGACTACATCATCTGGGTTTTTTCCGTTTATGTGTACGTGTATGGATTGTATGGCGCTGGCTATGTGCTGCGGTTTGATTAGTGTGTCTGCAATGGGTATCGGCGGGAATTTAGAGCGCCATTGAGCCATTTTTTTTGCTCTTTCACTGTCTGTTATCCATTTGTCGGATAGTACTTTTGGGTGTGGGTTTGAGCCTGTAAGCAGGAAAACAACTTCTTTTTTATGGATTTTTTCGGCTATGTCAACGATGTCGTTTATGACGTCAATCAAGTATTCCTCTTTTTCTCTTAAAGCCTCGGTTGAGAACTCTCTGGGGTAGCTTTTGATTTCTATTTGACAGGCACCTGCTTCTTCTGAGAACTCGTAGTTTTGATGTATTTCGTTTAGACGAGGTATTACTTGTTTAGCGTTCAGGGGTTCACCTTGTTTATCTACAAGCGCTCCTTCGAGTTCCATGCCGAAAACATAGTCTTTTGGATGCCTCCTGTGTTTTTTTAGGAAGGTCAAGTATTTTTTTAGGTCATCAAGTGTTTTGAACTCCATCGAGGGTGTAATGGTTGAACCGTTTTTAAATAATAGCGGGGCTTTGGTTGAGGATACTCACATTGTGTTATAATTATAGTTTTTTGTTTTGGTTGACGAAGGAGTGTTCTAGGGTGTTTATACTGTTTGTTGAATGGTTTATGTGACGAAGAAATCAGAGTGACCCTTAAGTTTAAAACACTTTTTTTGTTTGTAACGTTTATTCCTCTAAAACAGTTTTTGTTTGGTTTTTTCCAAACATTTTCTGACAATATATAAACAAAAACTGTTATGTCAGGTGTGGGGACCAATACGGGACTTAATTTTACACC
>JAGGZU010000077.1 GCA_021161865.1 Thermoplasmata archaeon | reverse complement strand
ATCAGATGCTGTTCCCCTTGTCATTATGCAATAAATTATCTTTTTTGAAACAAGATCAACAAAGATATGTATTTTCTTGAAATCCCTTTTCCTCTGAGGTTTCCGAAAACGAATGACAACCCATGCTCCTTTCTGATGGGTTTTCATCCCTGTGGAGTCAATACCTCCAAATGCGATATTTGAAGGTACTAACAGTCGGTTAATCTTCGAGAGAAACCATTCATTAAGATACTGCATGGTGTTTTGAATGGTCTTATAACATGGTGCACGTTTCATATCAAGTGCTTGATAAATCTTTAGATCATTGGTAGCGCTTGCTATAGTCCGGTAGGAAACACCAAACAATATTTTGAACAAGAGAAGATCTTCCACATTCACCAAGCCTATGGGTATCATATGTTGCCCATGGAACACTAACCTCTTTATACCTCCTCCACTTTTCATTATTTTGATGGGGTTTTTTGCATCCCCTCACCATGCTGGATGCAAAGAATCCAGTCATTTAAAAATAATTACACAAAGCACTGCACAGGTAATGCTATAGTTATATAGCCTAGATGCCCAGCGAGCGTTATGGAAGGAGAAAAACTTTTAACAGCTACGGCATTGGATGGTAGCATGGTTGTGAAGAAAGAAGGTTACGCGGTTAAGGACCCTGAGCTTGCAGGTGAGGGTAGAAGGCTCATTCATTGGGCTGAGGATCACATGCCTGTTTTGATGAGTATAAGAAGAGATTTTGAGAGGAAAAAACCGCTTGAGGGTATAACCATTGGTTGCTGTTTGCATGTAACAAAGGAGACTGCTGTGCTTGTTAAAACACTCAAAGCAGGCGGTGCAACCGTTGCTTTATCTGGCTCGAATCCTTTGAGTACAAACGACGCTGTTGCTGCAGCTCTAGCTAATGAGGGTATTCATGTTTATGCCTGGCGTGGCGTGAATCATGAGGAATACTACTGGTGCGTGGACAGGGTTGTTGGCCACAAACCTCAGATAACGATGGATGATGGTGGGGATCTAATAACAAGGCTCCATACTGTTAAAAGGGATTTTTTGAGTAACGTGATTGGTGGCACGGAGGAAACAACCACTGGTGTTAACCGACAGAAGGTGATGGCTGAAAAAGGGGAGCTTGAGTATCCTGTTGTTGCTGTAAACAATGCTATGACTAAACATTTCTTTGACAACCGCTATGGGACAGGACAGTCAACGATTGATGGTATCCTAAGAGCCACGTCTGTACTTATCGCTGGTAAAACATTTGTGGTCTGCGGTTATGGCTGGTGTGGCAGAGGTGTAGCTATGCGTGCCCGAGGTATGGGAGCAAAAGTGGTTGTGACGGAGGTTGACCCTGTTAGAGCACTTGAGGCAGCTATGGATGGATTCCAAGTAATGCCAATCAGAGATGCTGCTAAGAGTGGAAATATCTTTGTAACCGTTACAGGGAATAAACATGTGATAGATGGTGAAACAATTGACCTGCTTAATGATGGTGCAATCGTTGCGAACAGTGGACATTTTGACAATGAAATTGATGTAACCTATCTGGATAAAAACGCGAAGGATTGGGTTGAAATCAGACCTAACGTTAGAGAATATCATATGAAAGATGGTAGGAAGGTTTATTTACTTGCTGAGGGTAGACTGGTTAATCTTGCTGCCGCTGAGGGACACCCCAGCGAGGTGATGGATATGAGTTTTGCTAACCAAGCACTCGTTGCAGAATGGCTTACAAAAAAAGATAATCGTTCTAAACTGGAAAACAAGGTTTATCCTGTGCCTGAGGAGATTGATAGAAAAATTGCAAGGCTTAAACTCGAGACAATGAACATAGAAATCGATGAACTCACTGAGGTTCAAAAAAGGTACATGAGCGATTGGAGGGAGGGAACATAGACTACGAACCTTTTTTAACATCTGTTTCTATTTTTACATGGTTTATTACTCATGCATGCGGTTAAACGATTGCTTTGGTGGCTTCTTGCTGGCTCAGTCGGCGGATTTAACCGTGGAAGGATTCTGGAGGTGTTACTGAGGAACCCCAGTAACGCACATGAGCTGTCTCAGGTTCTTAAACTAGATTACAAGACTGTTAGGCATCATATTGAGGTTCTTGAAAAAAATAGGCTTATTACGTCAATGGGAGCCGATTATGGTAAGGTGTATTTTCCTTCTGATTTGTTGGAGGAACACGTGGATTATTTCAATGAGATTTGGGGGAAAATTGGGAAAAAGGAGATAAGGAGGAAATGAGTGAGGTGTGATGGAGATGAAAAACTCTGGGAATCCCAAGGAAAAGATGCTTGCTGTTTTGTTAATACTTCTGATACTTGGCGTGGTTATGGGTGCGATTCTATCAAAGGCAAGTTTAAGCTATGTGGAAAGGCAGGCACGCCGACAGGGAAGGCTAGATTCGAGCATAGCGAGAGGTGTCTGGAACGCCTTTGTTGGAATGTACACTCTTGGAACCATCATCATATGTATGAATCTCATGCTTCTCCTTGGATTACTGGGTGCCTATATTCAAAGTTACAGAAGAACGAAATCGAGTTTTCTTTTAGGTTTAATTATGTTCCTTGGCGTACTTGTCGCACAGTCTCTGCTCTCCCTGCCGATACTCCATGTATCCGTTGGTACTGTACTCTATCGATCTAATATCTTCACCATTCTCCCCAATCTGTTTGAAACGATTGCATTAATTATACTGTTTTATCTGAGCATGGAATAGATTTGGGTGTGTTTTGGGAATAATTGGGTAACGATTGCGGTAAATGCCTATAAAGAACGGTCTACAATGATTAACACGGTGATAAAAATGAGAAAAATACTGGGAATATTGGCATCTGCTGTGGTGCTGCTTGCGGTGTTACCTGCAGCATCTGTAGCTGCAACACCTAGGCAGTTTAAGGAGCTAAAAAACGTCAGTGAATGCCCTGGATTTTTAGCTGTTGAACAGGCATATGAACAGGCACCTGATTATGGAAATGGACAACATATAAAACAGATTAGAAACCAAAGAGGATTACAGCAAAGTGGTTCAGATCATCCAAGATTACGATTCAGAGGTGCCTGGGGTTTTGCTGGAGACAACGAGAGCGATGGATACATTGCTGGAGTAATCACCAAGGGTAGATACGCTGCTCGTTTACACGGTGTATGGAACACAAGTGACAACGGAAGTAAAGGAAGAATCATTGGTGTGATGAGACACGGCTACTTCAACGGAAAGGTAACCTCCAGTAACGGGACCTCATACCCCTTAGCAGGTCTATACAAGGTGGATAGAGAGAAACATACACTAAAAATGCGTTGGATAACACCACGCCGCGGAGGTTGGGCAGCGGCACGACTTGGACAACCACATGGAGTTGAAGACTCAGCCAAACAGTAACTCCTTTTTTATTTTTTGTTTAATTTTGTTTAAAAAAACCTCTCTATAGCTATTTAAGTAAGTGATGGTCAATAAAACTTTTATAATCGACAAGATAACATAGCTGTGTAGAATGTTTAAAATCACTTATAGGATGGTACCGCCGAAGGATGTTGTATTCAGTTCTGTTAGAAGGCTATTCAGCGGCAGGAATATTTTGTCTGGTCCATCTATAAAAAAGTTTGAGGATGAACTTAGGAATTATATTGGTGTTGATTATGCTGTAGCTGTTTCATCAGCAAGATACGGTCTTTATCTGATTCTGAAGTCACTGCCGATTAGAAAGGGTGTGGATGAGGTTATACTCCCAGCGTATATGCCTGTTATTGTGGCTAAGGTTGCAGTGCTTTGTGGTTTAAAGCCTGTTTTTGTGGATGTTGACCCTGAAACATTGAACATGGATCCTGATGACGTTGAAAGGAAGATTACAAAAAACACAAAGGCAATTATAATGGTGCACCTGTATGGCGTTCCATGTGACATAGACAGAATAGTTTCTATAGCGAGGAAACATAATCTTTTTCTTATAGAGGATGCCTCTCAGGCACTAGGTGCATTTTATAAGGGTAAGAGAGTAGGATCCTTTGGTGATGCAACGGTATTTAGTTTTAATTTTCAGAAAAACTTAACCACATGTGGAGGAGGAGTTGTGTTAACCAACAACAAGGTTTTGTATGATAAAATAAGAGAAAACATTAATCATCTTCCTTATCCGAGTAGAATTGAGTTGATATATCGCGTTGTGAGAATTCTAACAGATTGGGTTTTAACCCATCCTGTTTTTTTCACTTATTTCACTTACCCATTTCTTCGTCTCCTTGTTGCAACACGTTTGGTGACTCTTCGTGAAATCTCAGATTACAGTTTTAGAAGTGTCGTTCCACTACATAAGATGGCAAAAATGCGTGAAGAAGAGTTTGTGGAAATGTTTGGTAAAAGATTCACGAATATTCAAGCTGAAATCGGTCTGCAGCAGCTTAAAAACTATGATGAAAGGTTGAAAAGAGGCAGTGAAAACATTGAGATGCTTGAGGATTTTATTGGAAAAAAACGTGTTTTACCTAAGGATGTTGTTCCAGCTTATTTTCTTTACTACATGTTTGTTGATAATGTTGAAATGGTTTTGAAACATTTTTTTAAACATGGCATATTGATATGTGGTACACATTACCCCATCCTACCTGATCTAGATATGTTCAGCAAATACTCCTGTGACTGCCCGGCTACACGTGATAACGCTAAGAAGGTGATTTACCTCCCCTTCCGTTCACATCTGGGCGTAGAGAATCTTTTTAGGATAGCCAAAGCCTTTAACAACGTTGTTCAAAACAAAAAAATGGTATATATTCCTAAGAAGCTGCCTTACAGAAAGGTCTCACTTTATGGTTTGGCTGAGGATGAAGAGGATTAGATGTGAGGTATCATGAGGATACTATTGATATACCCCAAGATGAAGTTTTCGTATAAAAAAACGCCTTGGTTGATAATGCGTTTTTTCCCATCACTTGCTTTAGACCAGATCGCTGGGAACACCCCCAGTAGGCATGAGGTTAAAATAGTTGATGAAGAAAGACAGAAGATAAAATTCAACTGTGACGTTGACGTTGTTGGCATAAGCTGTGTAACCCCCCAGGCGCCCCGTGCATATGAAATCGCTGATGGGTTTAGAAAAAGAGGTGTAAAAGTTGTAATTGGTGGATGGCATCCATCTGCTTTACCAGAGGAGGCGAAGCAACATGCTGATAGTGTGGTTATAGGTGAAGCTGAGCTTACATGGCCTAGGTTACTAAAGGATTTAGAAAAAGGCGAACTTAAACCTTTCTATAGAAACAACGAACCCGTTGATTTAAGGAACATAAAACCTGCAAAAAGAGGTTTAGCAGGCGGGGTAAACATCATCAGTGCTGTTCAAGCATCACGTGGCTGCCCGATGGGGTGTGAGTTCTGCGGAGTGAGCAACAGCATCTACGGTAAGGTTTTTAGGATGAGACCTGTCGAAGATGTTGTAGAAGAATTACGATCGATAAAGCAGAGACGTTTATGGTTTTATGATCCTTCGTTGACTATAAACCCAAGGTACACTAAGGAGCTTTTTAGGCGAATGAAGGAGTTGGATAAAAGGTTTGTTGCCTTTGGCAACATCGATGTACTCTCCAGAGATGATGAGTTGCTAAGGTTAGCTGGGGAAGCTGGTTGTCAAATGTGGTTTATAGGGTTGGAGTCGTTGTCTCAAAGAGTCATAGACAGGCTTGGTAAGAAATCAAATAGAGTGGAAAACTATGCCTCTGCAATCAGGAAAATACATGATTATGGAATAGGCGTAATCGGTGCCTTTATCTTTGGTTTCGATGAGGATACCCTTGAGGTTTTCGATTACACCAAGGAGATGGTCTACGAGCTTGCCATTGATGCGGCCGAGTTCACTATACTCACTCCTTACCCCGGCACACCCCTGTTCTATAGACTTAAAAGAGAGGAAAGGATTTTCACCTACGATTGGTCAAAGTATACTCAACAGGGTAACGTTGTTTTTCAACCAAAAAATATGACACCAGATCAACTTCTCAATGGAACAAACAGGGTTATAAGAGAGGTTGGATCTCCATCCGGTTTTATGAAACGTGCGTTTAATGACAAACATTTTTTTATTAGGAACATTACTCAACTTCTTAGATGATTAACTTAGATAATTAATAATGTTTTT
>JAGGZU010000048.1 GCA_021161865.1 Thermoplasmata archaeon | reverse complement strand
GTCTGAGCCTGTCTCTGTAAACATTGACTGCTATGGCACCAACAAGATTCCTATTGAAGAACTGGAAGAGCTTGTCTGGACCTACTTTCCTCTTAAACCTGCTGATATAATAAAAACCTTGGACCTGAGGAGACCGATTTACAAGAAAACAGCAGCATACGGACATTTTGGAAGAGACGACCCAGATTTCACTTGGGAGAAACTGGATAAGGTGCCTATAATCAAAAAGGCTGTTAAGAACAGTAAAAATCTTTAAATGTAAGAAGCTTGATGACTTTTCTGAAAATGTATATGGAGGAAAATGTAGATGGTAGAATTTGAAACGATAAGGAAAGAAGAGGTGCCGTTTGGAAGAAACAACTTCATAGAGGTTTCGAGAAAAAAGGCAAAGACCGATGAGGGAGAAAACGAGTTTATCGCTATCTCCAGGGGATACTATCTTCCAGATGGATCACAAAGATGGAAGGCATCTATAGCTCTCCCAACAGATAAGGAAAAGATAGAGAAGATCGCTGAGTTGATTACTTCCCTATAAAAGTTTTTTGTTTTATTCGTTAGATTAAAGTAGAGAAAGTGATTTCAAAGAAAACATGGTAAAACCATATGCTTTGGTCGCTCTTCTCCTTCTTTTAATCTTTTTACCAGGTTGTTTAACTCTGAAACAGGCATACATCCCTGATCAACTCCTTACAGAGGGTTGGCATGAAAACAAGGGTGAAACAGAGGAGGGGTCAAACTATTTTGGGCTCGAGAAGTGGTACTCCATAACCTATGAAAACGGGGAAAGCGCCAGCCTCACTGTAACAACCATCAAAACGTTGATAATGATGGATAAAACTGATCTACTGAAAAAGGCTGATGAGGAGATGTTTGGTGCAGCCTCTTTATACAGTATTACAATAGATCGGAGCAGTAAAAGAGAAGGAGATAGGATACTTGGGAATGGACATGAGAGCAGTTACATAATCTACAATGGAACAAAAGGAGGAAAAACTTACAGGATAATAGGTGAGGTCTGGAGCTGCACTCAGTCAGGTGTCTCCATAATATGCATGGGTTTAACGGATCTCTCAAGCGTGAATGGTATGATAAACTGGGAGAAAATTGTTGGAGACCCAAAGGGAAACATAGATGAGATAGATAGAAGCGATGGGTTGATATACAACGTTAAATGCCACTGACCTCTGCCTTCACTAAATCCCTGCCATCCATACATTCTATCTTTCCGAGTAATTTAACAACCCTGTATTTTTTGTTAACCTGAACCGCGGGGTTGTGACACAGCTCAAAGTTGTCGCAATCAAGATGCATGCAATCCATGGTTGTAATTCCTATCTCAGAGCCTTCTTTAGCATTGTTTTTCTCCACAGAAACAACGATTGGAAGCTCATTCACCTCGACCACATGCACACCGCCGTCATGAAGGTTACAGCTATGCCGTTTGTCTCTTATACCAACTATACGGTATCTCCTCCCCTTTTTAAGGTTAAAACAGGCGGTTTTTAACCTGCAGTTTTTACATTCAGAACTCGGTCCAAGATATGTGAACTCTGCTCCCTTCTTCGCCATCCTTTCCCCAACAAGTGTTACCATAGGCATCTAAATCACTCCTGTTCTCTTAGCTATCGCCTTTGCAGCATCCTTGGTTAAACCACTCTCACCAAGTATAGTGTATCTCTCAGGTCTTATGGTATGAGCTAAAGTTAAAGCCTCAACTATCTTCCTTTTAGGAATACGAAGCTCCTTTGAAGTAGTTGGTGCACCAATCTTTCTCAAAGCATCCCGTATTTCCTCCCAGTCGCCACCGTGCAGATACATCATCATTATGGCACCAACGCCGCATTGTTCGCCATGCATCGCTTTACCGGGAACTATTCTGTCAAGCACATGAGAAAACATGTGTTCAGCACCACTTGCAGGCCTGGAGCTACCTGCCACACTCATTGCAACACCTGAGACAATCATCCCTTTAACCGCCACCCATACGGCTTCCTCAGCGTTTGGTTTTATAATGTCTGCATTCTCCAGTAAAAGAGTCGCTGCTGTTTTTGAAAGAGAAACCGCATAGGTGCTGAACTCCTCGTTTTTTAAACGATGAGCCAACTCCCAGTCCTTAACCGCGGATAGATTAGAGATGACATCGGCACAGCCAGAGGCAAGCATTCTGAAAGGAGCATGCTGTATAACCGCTGTATCTGCAAGTATGGCAAGAGGTGAAACCGCCTTCTTGGAAACCGAGCCATCTGCTTCCTTGAGAGATGCCTGTGGCGATGCTATGCCATCATGGGAGGCGACGGTTGGTACACTCACAAACGACTTGGATGTTGAATAAGCAGCCAGTTTAGAGACATCTATAACACTACCGCCTCCTACACCAAGGAGAAAATCAATTGAATGTCTTTCAACGGTTCTCTGAACTCTTTTCACCTCCTTCATTGTTGGTGAAGAAATAACTATGTCTGTTACGTTGTAACCCGCTTTTTTCATTAGTTTAATGGTTCTATCGCCAAGGATTTTTTTGGTTGTTTTATCTGCAACAACCAAGGCGTTGTTACCCTTAACGATTCTCTCGCAGAGCTCAGGAAGCTTCTCTATAGCGTTGTGTCCCACAATAACGTCACGTGGAAAAATCATCTCCTTAATCTTCAGAAACCTGTCCATAGCCTCAGAGGGTGAAGCGAGAGGTTAATATATTATTTTTTCCTTTCATGCGAAGGGTTATGAGGTGAAGTTGAGGAGAACCGACATTGCAGTAATCATATCATTGTTTGCTTTCATCCTTATTCTTTTTGTTGGGTACCTGCTGAACCCATCCCTCATCTACGACCAGTTCATATGGAGATACTATTGGGGACCTGTTGTCGCTGATGCCGCAAATCATGCTGCATCATATCATGGTGTTGTTGCAAACGAGGGGTACACACTAGTCTCTGAAATCACCTATGGAATCATAGTTGTGGTAGCACTCTACTACATATACAGACTACTGAAAAAACTTGAGATATCAATAGATTGGGGGTTCTGTCTCGCATTGCTTCCATTTATACTCTTCGGTCCATTTTCAAGGGCTCTTGAAGACACTGGTTACTTCAAAATACCTCTCACCTACTGGTTCATAAGCCCTCTCATATACGTTCAAATAGCGGTTTACACCATTTTTTTCCTTGTTATAGGCTGGTTTTTTGAAAAGAAAAATAAACACAATATTAAAGAGAAACTTGGTTTATTGATCACAATTTATTTTGCTGTAACCCTTGTATTCTTATTTTTATGGAGTTGCTCTAGTTTAGTCGCATATAAACTTCATCCAATCCTTATCATATTGTGTGGTTTTACTGGTATTGCAATGCTCCTCTTTGATTACCATCGTAGAGAGAAAATAACGGTCAACATGGTTCTTTTCTCATCCGGTTTGCTTCTTTTACTACCCTCCGTTGCACTCACCAGCTTGTGGATGGTTGGTGAAAGATGGAATGTGAGCACGGGCGTAAGAGTGGATGTCCTCTGCATCGTCTCTTTTTTAGCAAGTTTAACCGTGTTCTTAACCTGGTTTGTTGCAAAATTCAGTAAAAAAAAGAATGTTGTTGAACCTTACACGAAACCGTTGAACCTTGCAATGCTTTTCGGGCACATGACAGATGGTTTAACAAGCTACTTCAGCATATACGACCCACTTGGAATGGGTATACCGGTTTATGGGGAGAAACACCCTATACCGCTGTTTCTAATGGATCTATCTGGAGGGTTGTTGTTTCCTGTACTAAAGTTTGTTTTAATCATACTCATAATATACCTCCTCGATGTTATATACAAGGAGGATTTAAAGGACCACGAGATGTTTGTAAACCTACTTAAGATAGGGGTCTTCATACTCGGCATCGCTCCAGGTAGCAGAGACATACTGAGAGTAAGTATGGGTGTTTAAGCGATAAATTTTTATAGAGACAATTGTTTATAAAATATGCTGAGGATGGGATGATGAATATAGAAGATGCTTCCTTCTACAGTGAGGAAGAGGTTATCAAAAATGAAAAGGATTTAGTTGTGGAGAGGGTTCCGACAGGTATACCAAAACTTGATGAACTACTGCAAGGTGGTCTTCCAAAAAGAAGTATAACACTGGTATCAGGTCCACCAGGATCTGGAAAAACCATGCTTTGCTTCCATTTTGTGGATGAGGGAATAAAAAGAGGTGAACGCTGCCTCTACATCACGGTTGATCAATGGGTAAACAGTATACTTGTACATTCCCATGCAGCAGGTTTCAACTTTCTACCTGCCATAGACAATGGGTTGTTTAAACTCATGCACGTTGACCTTGAAAAGGTGAGCGCCTACAACGAGATAAGTGATGAGATACTCACCGGTGGTTACCAAAGAATAGTTGTGGATTCACTCTCCCCGTTTGCTGACACACCGCTGGTTTTGGGCGGCTCCGTGGAGTTTGAAAAAGCGCCGATAATAGATAAATTAAGCGCTTATCCATCTGAGACACGACCTGTTGCAAGGTTCCATGTAAGGAGACTATTCGATTTCCTCCATAAGGTTCCTACCACAGCGATGGTTACATCAGAGTTGTTTGACAGGACGCACTCTCTGTCAAGAGACTCAGTCTCTGAATTCCTAGCAGATGGTGTTATACTCCTTGACGTGGATCCAACTATGGATCGTAGGAAGCTAACTATTTGGAAGATGCGTGGAACAAAACACACTTTGAAACCGCATGATGTACTTATAACAGAGCAGGGATTGGTGTTTAAGAATGAACTCAGATGATCCACTGCTTAAGATATTAGAGGATTTACTGAAACTGGATGACATCTATGCTTGTATGATTGCTAGGAGAAACATGGTCAGCGTTATGCCTGACACAAACCTGTTCAACCAGAAAATCATGGATGTCTGGGATATTGTTTCTGTTGCCATGAAAAACGTGTTCGGTATAATAGAGGAGTATACAAGCGTGGGTTTAGATGTCATGGAGTTCAGATTAAAAAACCACTCAGTTTTATTCTTCGTCATCCCAGAGACAGATAATGCCCTGGTTGCGATCATCCCCTCCTTGGCAAACAAGGGTTTGATTGAGGTTGAGATGGAGAATGCTCGACGAGAAATCGTTGAGATTTTAAATAGAGAGGAAGAAGAATTGGTAAAGGCATGAATGAGGAATTAAAAGCAGGAGTTGGGTTATCTAGGAAATGGGATGCGAGGGAGGCAGGTAGAGAGGTAGCTCTTTCAGCCCTTAAACATCTTGATGGTGAGAATCCAAAGTTTTTCCTTTTATTCTCCACTATTCATTATGAAAAATACGGTGGTTTTCAGGAACTCTTAAATGGCGTTTGGGATGTTTTACCTGAGGGAACACCATTAATGGGTGGTACAGTAGCAGGATTTATGAATAACTATGGTTGTTACACAAGAGGTGCAACAGCTTTAGCAGTCTCTTACCCAAACATGGATGTTGCAATCGGAGTTGGAAAAAATACTAAAAGAAATCCAAAAAATGCAGTAAAAGAATGTATTAGTACACTGAAGATTCAGAATCCCGATTTTTATATAGAACTTGTTTCAGGTCCTATAATACCGACATTTCCTGGGATTGGAAAGCAGACCGTAATAAAATCAGGGTTATTAGGTAAGACGATGGAAAAGGCAATACCAACCCTATTCAAATCAAATATGGGTACAGACAGAGCCGATGAAATTCTCGATTTTTTAACAGATTATATTAATGCCCCATTGCTTGGTGCTGTATGCTATGATGACGGTAAAGCTTCAAAAAATTATCAATTTTATGGTAAAGAAGTCCTAGATAACTCCATGGTTCTTATGGGTATAAAAGGTTTTAAACCAAATTTTGAGACTGTCTCTGCTCTTGTTCCAAGAAATATAAGAATATCTGTCTCGTTAAAGGCAGATAGAAGAACTTGTACAAAAATAAATAATAACGAAGCCACTACTGAGTTATACAAGATTCTAGGGTGGAATGAAGAAAATATAAGAGAAGTAGAAAGATTCTATTCTCAAGCTTTCTATTATCCATTTGGATATTATGAAAATGATAAAGTTCATGTTGTAATGCTTGGCTTAATACTTGGAAAGGATGTTTATTTTGCAAATAGGATAAAATCAAATGAATTAGAATTGTTTGGTCTTACTGGAGAAAAAATTTTATCTGAAAGTGAAAAAATTTTTTCAAAAGAGAGTAATCTAATGTATGGAGTCATATGTGAAACATATATAGAAACTTTAGGAAATAAGATATATGATCTTAAAAATTTGATAGCCTCTTCAACTAAAGACTACTTGATGGTATTTGGAGGTGGAGAAAGTATAATCAATGAGAATAGAATTCCACATCATTTATACGAAAGCATAAATATCTTAAGAATTTGAGGATTGCCTATCTTTTATAAAAGCTTCTATTCCTCTTTCATCTAACTTTTCGATCTTTTTTAAATCTTTATGTTCAACAATATAAGCAAAGGTGGCAAGCTCCAAAAGAAATCTCTCGCTTTTTCTACTCTTATATATTTTTACCAAAAAGTTACCTATTTCATCAGACTCTTTTAATAATTCTCCAATTTTTTCTCTGATTATTTTTAGATAGTCAGGACCTAGATTGTTGATATTTTGTAGATTTCTAACAGCTGATTTACCTGCTGAGTATCCACAGATTATCCCGGGTAATATACCTTCCACAAATGGTTTTAAATTTTGATTGGCTGCATCCCCCGTAAATAGTATATTGCCATACGAAATGTGATCCGACGGATTTTTAAT
>JAGGZU010000087.1 GCA_021161865.1 Thermoplasmata archaeon | reverse complement strand
ATCGAAGTCGCCTTTTTTTATGATTTCCTTCATCTCTCCAGATGTCCATGGGGAGATATTGAGCCTGAAAAAAGGGTCCCTGGGTCCTTTTATCACATGTACAGGAATGTTTACTGGCATCTCCTCTGGATTCCAAGAGCCCGTTATTATCTCAACATCCACCCCATATCTTTCCAGAAATTTAGTGAGCTGGTGTACATGTACAGCAACCCCGCCTGCTCTGGCGTCAAACCACTCCGTGACCATGGCAACTCTCATTCTAACATCACCTCATAGTTAGGAGATACCATGGCATCTGCAGGAATCTCGACGTCACATTCCTGACACGTGAATAACTCCTCCACCACCTTCTTAACTTCATCTATCATCTCCCTGATGCCCAGCTCTGCAGCGCTGGGCTCTCTGCCATAGCCTTACCCATAACCGCCTTGTAATTGACCTTACTCTCTTGGAGTAGGGCGTTCTGGAGAGCACGTATGATCTCTACGACTCTCCTATGCTGTGCGATATGAGGAGATGCAAATAAAGCTTTTTCTGAGATTGGTACTTAGAAATTATTTATGGTTGAAAAAACTTCTACTTGTTAATGGGAAAAATCGAGGTTAAGATTTCAAGGAAAAACAGAAGCAAGTGATATTTAACAGGTTTAGAAGCTAAAGAATAAAAAACTTTGTGGAGACATTACTCAGCAGATTTCTCTCCCCCGCCACTCCTAGATTGAAGAAAAACGCAGCAGAGGTCTCAGAAAAAACACAGTTTAAGGTACTTACCCCCAAGCACTTTTTTGTTATAAATTCCTTTTTTTTCTTTTAAAAACACGAAAAATTTTTTCATGGAAACCGGTATTTTCTCTATACTTGGACCACCCCAAACTTTACGTCTATACCATTGTTTGAAATAAGTGTTTGCAATTCCTTTTGTCACCTCGGAGTAATCCCATACATCCGTTTGCCAGGCGAGGAATTCATTGAACATACTTTATCACAAAACAATGGTCTCCCGCGGTTTTCTCTGATAAACCCTTTTCGTTCACGAGGTAATCATGGAATTCTTCCACTATTGCCTCGCATTTCTCAACAAAAGGTTTTCTTTCTTCCTCAGCCTTTTCCAACATTTCAAGATATTCGTTTATTTTATCGCCTGGGATCACCACCTTCCCGGTGAAAACTCTGGGCATTTTCCATCCCTCACATCTCTATAAAGTTGGTTTCCATAGACAACTTTTTCGGATGCCTACCCTTTCTGTGTAGTCCCAAAAATATTTCCCACCTTATCAACTCTCCGGGTTATACCCTTAAAAATATGAAACTTACTAGGAGGAAGATAAGGTGGCCTATAAAACGGAAGAAAGAAGGCACCTATCACCAGCGGGAAAAAGATAGCAGGTCCATATTTTCATCTGTACACAATGAGACATACTTTTGCAACCTATCATTATGACTATTACAGAGACATAGAGAGAACATCAAAAGCACTGGGTCATACTAAGATAACAAACACCATCAAGTATATACATATGGCACAGGCGATGCGGGAACAGGTACATGGCAACCTGTTTAATCTCGCTCTCAAACCACATAATATAAATAAAACTATATATATTAGTATATTAGTGGGAGAATGGCGAAAAACAGGTCAACGCCAAAAATGGGGTCAACCTGACAATTTTTCTCCTTATAAGTTGAGTGGGCTTAGCCGGATTCGAACCGGCGACCTCCGCCGTGTGAAGGCGACGTCATAACCAACTAGACCATAAGCCCTTAACCGAAAATACAGTTCACTCAATAAACCTTTCGCATAAGGAAAGATTTATCAATTGTCTTAACCTTTCTTTTTTGTACTTTGGAGGATAGCATGGGATTCCTCGATAGGTTTAGGAAAACAAAAGAACAAACTGAGAAGCAGGTTAATGAAAAAACCGATCAGAAAACAACTGTGGAGACAAAGACGACTGGGGAGAACAGGGGGCACATAAAGGCAGAGTACCATGAGGTTTTGTATTCTCAGGATTACACTGGTAAAAGGAAAACGCAGTTTTCTCCAGCTCCTCCAAGGAGGGAGTGGGAGAATATATCGAATGTGGAGAAGAAGATTGATAGATTGTCTGCTGAGGAAAAAAAGAAAGCTCTTTCAGTAGTGGCTGTAGAAAAAAAGGTGGATCGTCTTTTATCCACAAAACCACAGAAGTAGTATGAAAAGTTTTTCATAACCACATCCGTTTCCTTTTGTTTGAAAATGATAGCTGTGCTTCGCCTCGGTCACAGGATTAGTAGGGATAAACGTGTTACCACACATGTTGCGCTTGTTTCAAGAGCCTTAGGAGTGGACAAGATGTTTGTCGACAAAAAAGATAGTAAACTTGAGGAAACCGTACACGCTGTTTGTGAAAGATTTGGTGGAGATTTCAGCATTGAAACAGGTGTCAACTGGCGGCATGTTATCAGAAACTGGAGGGGGGTTAAGGTTCATCTTACTATGTATGGTGAGCCGTTTGAGGATGCTGTAGAGGAGATAAGGGAAAAGGATGGTGACCTGCTGGTGGTTGTTGGAGCTGAGAAGGTGCCATCTGAGGTTTACCAGTTATCTGATTATAATGTTGCTGTTGGTA
This sequence comes from Thermoplasmata archaeon, assembly GCA_021161865.1. Lineage (GTDB taxonomy): Archaea > Thermoplasmatota > E2 > DHVEG-1 > B18-G2 > B91-G9. The sequence continues at coordinate 2,029 of JAGGZU010000087.1, read as the reverse complement.
ATCAACCACATTCTGAGATTGCAGCACTTGCGTTGTTCCTTGACAGGTACACAATGGGGAAGTGGCAGTGTAAAAGGTTCAAAGGAAAAATTGAGGTTGTTCCTTCTAAAAGAGGTAAAAAGGTGGTTACCCGTGAGTAAAAAACGGCTTCCTTCTCCACAGGAGTGCATAAAGCTCTTGGATGAACAGGGTTGTTCCCCTGAGGTTGTAGCTCATTGTAAAGCTGTTAGAGATGTTGCTGTTAAGATAGCGGAGTGTACAGGGGCTGATAAAGAACTTGTTGAGGTTGGTGCTCTGCTGCATGACATTGGGAGATCAAAAACTCATGGTATAACACATGGTTTGGAGGGTGCAAGGATAGCCCGTGAAATGGGTTTACCTGAGAGTGTTGTTAGAATCATTGAACGTCACCTTGGTGCAGGTATATCAAAGGAGGAAGCTAAAAAACTTGGTTTGCCGCCGAAGGATTACACTCCAAAAACCCTGGAGGAGAAGGTTGTTGCACATGCTGACAACTTGATTGAACGTGATAGGGTGCAGAATATCCAGTTAGAGATTGACCGTCAGATGCGGAACAAAAACTTTGAGTACGCTAAAAAACTGAGGGAGTTACATGACGAGCTCAGTGCTTTATGTGGCAGGGATTTGAATGATTTACTTCGATAGAAAGGGTTTATATATAGGATTTTTGTTTCACACCACAACTCTGGGATTAAAGGAGGGATTGTGTGGTATTAGATGCTGACAGAGACAGTTGCATGCCATGTGGTGTAGGTGTTAATGTGTGTTCATTGGAAACCTTAGGTTTGTAGCGAAATTTTTTAAAACCCTCCTCCTTTAATGAACATCTGTAGTGCTCCAGATGCAGGGGTAGCCAAGCCTGGTCAACGGCGCAAGGTTGAGGGCCTTGTCCCGTAGGGGTCCGCGAGTTCGAATCTCGTCCCCTGCACTATTTTCACACTTCCGACTTCTTTTTGAGTTCGATGGAGCTGAAAAATCCGGATGGACCCTTAGATTTTTCCAAGTCTATTGTCGTACCGCCGCCTGTGAAAAATGCGGTGTACTCCCCGGTTCCCTCCGCCCACTTTAATTTCAATATAAACGGGAAGCTCCCGGTACTCCATTTTCCCCAGTAAGAATCAGTGCTGTTTTCTATGAAGAATGAGTCGTTACGGTAAAATATGATTTCGATATCCTGTGTTTCGTTTCCCCATATTCCATAGTAGTATCTCTCATTCGATACTTTGTTGATTCTCGTGTAAATGTGAAGAGGATTTATCATCAATGCAACATAGCCATTCATCAAAAGCATGATGATGACAACTGCGGCAATCACGGCTTTTGTGCTGATTCTGATGCCCCTCTCCGATTCGAAATAACGTTTCACATATGGCCTGCGGAGGTAGTAGATGACGATGAGCGGAATTATCAGCCCGAACAGGTTGAAACTCATAATAGATGATATTACGGCGGCTATCTGAAGCCAGACGGATGCCAAACGAGCCCATTCCTCTCCCTTCAGCAATCCGTATGCAAGAACGATGGATACGGGCACGAGCACCATGGAGTATATGGCCATGAATACAATCAACGGGAAACCTGCAATCTCCTCCACCAGATTCGCGAACTTTCCGGAAATCCCCGAAACCAGCATCAACGAAAAGATGGCAGAAATCAACCCTATTATCTGCAGTGCCGCAAGAATTGTGACACCCAACGGCCTTGGCATCCTCTCTTCGGGTACTCCAAAATCCCCGCTCACGGGAAATACGAATCTTCCCTTCGAGCCGCAGTTCGGGCATACGAGGTGTTTTATCTCACCGGGGCTGCCCTCTGCGGTCATACTGTACCCGCATCTCGGGCATTTGATGGTCTTCTTCATCCTCTCATGAAAATCCTGCGGAGTATTAAAATAATTTGCTTTTTGCCACCATTAGATTAATATTTATCAAGCACATTCGGTAGTCATGAAAAGAGGAAATTTTGTGTTCACATCGGAAGCCATGACAGAAGGGCACCCCGACAAGGT
>JAGGZU010000008.1 GCA_021161865.1 Thermoplasmata archaeon | reverse complement strand
GTTCTTTACAGAGTGTAAAATGCTGGATTATTGCTTGGTGCTCGATCTACAATTTACTCTGGAGATGAGAAAATTGTTGACAGTCTCAAATAAGAGAAAAAGGATGTTTTTTTAGAAGAAACGCCACACCGTTGTTTCATCACTTGCACTGTTCCCAGCGTTATCATAAGCAACAACCTTTATAGTGCGTTGACCAAAGGTTTTCTCATCCCAATTCCAACTGTATGGTAAAGAATTGTCATCAGCCTTCAAACTGTTATCAATGTAAAACTCCACATGACTTACACCAGAATCATCAGACGCGGTAGCCTCAACATCCACGGATGTAGCAATAATCCATGTACCAAAGAAAGGAATCGACAAACCCTTCAGATAAAGATGATTCTTCAACGGGCTTGTTATCTCAACCACTGGTGGAACAGTGTCCACAGTGAAAGAGCGTGAAGCGCCCTCTGGATCCACATAACCATCGGTATCCTTAGCCTTAACCATAAAGGTGTAACTACCTTCACCTAAACTCGTGTAGGTTTTTGTTGTACCGCTTGTCCACTCGGACCATTCACTGTCGTAACCCTCAAGTTTATACGAGTAAACCAAGTCCTGAGTTGGTGTAGAATCATCAGTTCCAGTCCACTCAAAGGTTACATCACCAGAGTTCACAAAACCCTCAGGCCCAGAAACAATACTCGTATAAGGCTCGGCTCTCAACACAGTAAAGGAACGAGTTGCTGGTGTGAGATCATAGTTTCCTGCCTTATCTATAGCTCTGACTTTGAATGTGTAGCTCCCTGCTGGCAGGTTTGTGTAGGATACCGTTTTTGATAACGTCCAGCCTGACCAGTCTGCATCATAACCCTCCAGTTTGTATGAGTACATAAGGTCTTTTTGTTGTGTCACCGCGTCATTGCCAGTCCATTCAAACTCCACATCCTTGGTGGTTATATCACCTGTTGGCCCACTTGTTATTGTTGTTTCTGGCGGTGTTGCATCAATCTGGAATGTTCTTTCTGCTGGTGTTGGATCCTCTCCTGTACCGCTTTTGGCTTTTACCTTGAACGTGTAGGTTCCATCTGGTACATCATGGTATGTAACGGTGGTGTCGGTTGTCCATTCCGACCAATCAGAATCGTAGCCCTCCAGTTTGTATGAAAAGGTTATTTCACCTAAACCTGTAGAGGATTCCCTGCTTTTCAAGGTTGGATAAGCGGCTGCTGTCTCAACAGCATAACCGTTTGTGTCGAATATAGTCGCTATCACCTTGATGTTGTCTTGTGTTATGTCATCGTAGCCATGCGCTGATCCATCCCATGTTGTTGTTTCCTGGTAGGTTTCTCCGCCAGGCACGTTTATGTTTTTGTTCAATGCGAAACCGAGTAAAGCGAAATGGTATGGGTGCCCATCTGCATCGTTCCATCGTGACACAATCTCTGTGATATAAACCCTGATATGCCATCTGCTGCTTCCCGCAGCGGCACTCCAAGAAAAGGTTGGGTCTGTGTCGTTTATTAAACCTGTTGGCCCATCTGTTATCTCTGTATCAGGTACCTCATTGTTTTGAGCATTAACGGCTATGGTCATGGAAGTGTCACCATTCCATGTAACATCAACCGTTAAGTCGATGTCGGGTACACTTCTTTGTCCGCACTCATCTATTATGGCTTCATGTGTTGACTGGGGTGCACCTGCTCCAACGATTCTCCGGTATCCCCCATCGTAGAAAACCGTTGGGTAACCCGTTAAGCCGAGTTCGTCGCATCTATCATTTGCCTCACCGTTTTTATCAGCAACAAGTGAAACATAGTGGAAGTCTCTGGTTCCAGCGGAGTATATGTTCCACAGGTACCCTGAAACCGTTGGACAGTACCCGCACCACGTGGCTGTTCCCATTTCACCAAGCACTGTGTGAGTGTAGCCATCGAAACCGGGTTTTTTTGTATCTGTTGACGTGTAACCATTAACCACCATTGCTCCAGAAAAAGTTGAAATAGTCAGCAGCATCACTAACATCAAAACGTATCCTGTTTTTTTGTTTATTCTCCCCATATTTCTCCCCATAGGAAAATGGGAAGATTACTATTTATAGTTAACTATTGTTAACTATGGAAAAGAGAAGGGGTTTGAAACATATGCGGTGAGTTTAAATATCTCGCATTGTATTCAGCGGGGGAGTTAACATGAAGATATCTGAGTTGAAACCACAGAATAGTTTTGATGAGCTTGTTGTGAAGATAGTTGAAAAAAACGAACCTAGAGAGATCGTAAGGCGTTTCGGTGGAAGCGCAAGGGTGTGTGATTTGGTTGGTAAAGATGATGATGGTGACACCGTGCAGATCACCCTATGGAACGATGAAATAGATCAAGTACAGGTTGATGAAACTGTTAAAATCACCAACGGATGGGTTAAGGAGTGGAACAACCAGTTGCAGGTTTCCACTGGACGAAACGGTAAAATAGAAAAGATAAAATAAAAAATGGGCTCGGCCGGATTTGAACCGGCGACCTCCGCCGTGTCAAGGCGACGTCATAACCACCTAGACCACGAGCCCGGTGAAGGAAATGAATAAAGTCATGGTTTTTTTATTTTGCTGTATAAACTCTGCCGCCTAATCTGCTGCACATAGATGTTACCTTGTCGAAGATACGTTGGTTGACAGCAAGATCAACCCTTATTTTATCCGAGTAATCCACGTTAAGCACCCATGCTTTCCCATAGAGCGTGGAGACAAAACGCTGTGCCTCGTTGGTAAATGGCAAAACTAGTTTAGCCTCCACAAGGGATGGTAGGTTTTTGGATATGACCTCAATGAGTTTATCTATATTTAACCCACTTGATGCTGATATGCAGACATGTGGCATACCAGCAATGAGATTTTTTAAACGATTCAGTTTTTCATCAAGCATGTTTTTGTCGACTAAATCCATCTTGTTGAATACCAAAACAACCGGTGGTTGAGCAGATATCTCCCTTAGCTCTCTGAGTGAAGTTTGAAGTTTAACCTGAATCTCCTCAACAGGGTCGCTTACATCGATAATTAAAAGTATTAAATCAGCTACAGCAATCTCTTCAAGGGTAGAGTGGAACGCATCAATGACCCACGATGGTAAATCCCTGATGAAACCCACTGTGTCTGTCAGTAGTAGAGGAGGTTTTGTGGTTTCAGAGAAACGTTTTTTTGAAACACGTCGTGTTGTCGGGGAAAGAGTTGAGAAAAGCAGCTCCTCAACCCTCACCTGTTCATCAGCGAGCAGGTTAAGCAGGCTGCTTTTACCTGCATTTGTGTAACCAGCTAAAGCTATGAGGTAGAAACCTGCTTCATACCTGTGTTTACGTCTAAGTTCTCTACTCTCTCGAAGTTTCTCCAGTTTCTCCCTTGTTTGTTTCATCTGCCTTTTAATCATTTCATAGTAGTCATCAACCTGGTATTCACCGCCCGCCATGAAACCAGGGTGCTCACCCGCTCTAGCTCGATGAATGAGTTCCCGTACAAAGGGTCTCTCATACTGTAATTGTGCAAGTTTCACCTGAAGCTTTGCCTCCATGCTTTCAGCGCGTTCAGCAAAAAGAGCAAGAATAAGACGTATCCTGTCATAGACCTCTCTCTTGGTCTCTTTTTCAAGGTTGAACCACTGTGAGGGTTTAAGCTCACCATCTACGACAACAACATCAACATCCTTGTTTTCTTCAAGGAAATCCTTTATCTCATCGATTTTCCCTCTCCCCACATAAGTGTTTACATCAGGTTTCTCCCTCTGCTGAATAAACCTTTCTGCTACTCTGTAATCCAGTGACGCCATAAGTGACTCTATCTCAACGGTGTCGCTGTTCAATGTCACCAGAATCGCTTTTTTCATGGTTGACCACAAGTTATCCTATTGTTGGTTTTTAAACCACTTTATGATGCTTATAAAACGTTGAATCGCTGTCAGGTTTCCCACAACAGCGAAGTAAAGCAGCACCAGCTCCATAATCGTGAAACCATAGAGTGTAACGTTGAACATGTGTTGAGCTACTGGAAAAACCATGAGTAAAACCAGTCTATCTGCTCTACCAAGTAAACCCCGGTACTCTCTCTTGTATCCAACCGCCTGAGCCTGTGTACCCATGTAACTTGTCAGCAGCACACCGACGACAGCAAGTAAACCAATCTCTGTTCTACACCATGCGCTTAACGCTATACCACCAACCATGAAAACATCAGCGTATCTATCAAGTGCATGATCCAAGAAATCACCCTTAGCCGAGGCTTTTTTTGTTAGTTTAGCCACCTTACCATCTATTGCATCAAAGAAACCGTTGAGGAAAACAAAAAATGAGGCGAAAAGAAGGTAATGGGTAATCTGTTCCGTGGAGGGATTAGAATCATAGAAGAGTAAACCTGCGAGGAATGCAAAGAGCAGTGAAAACCATGTAAGTACATCTGGATGAATTTTAGAGAAGAAACCAGCAAAGAAGGTGATGAGCGGGTCTATTCTTTCACGTTGTGTGTCCAACACCATCTTTTTCACCCCTTGCGTATCTCCTCGGACCAGTCTACCATACCTATATCATACTCTCCTTTGTTAAACCTTCCATTCACTATGCCATCCACGATTTCAGCGATTTCTACCGGTGTTTTACTGGTTGTGTCTATTTCGAATAAATGTGATTTATCATGTGTTTCTGCTGCCTCGCAGAGTATAACATCGAGGGTTTCAGCCTCAACATTCTCACTTATTTTTCTTTCACTCCAACCCTTTGTTTCAAGTCTTTTTTTTAGCTCCCCTGGATGGCATCTTAGAATAATAACGAGGTCAACGTTTTTGACGAGATGCGAGAGTAGCCCATCTAAAATAATCTTTTCATTTTTTTTGAACAGGTTTTCTTTAAGGTAAACCTGGAGTTTCTCAACATCTATTATACTGCATTCTCTTTCCTCATCGTAACCATCAACGAACCCTTTTTCCTTAGCCAGTCTATTCAGCTCCACCACAGCATAACTCTTTTTTTTGAGGAGAGTAGCAACCGTTGTTTTACCGGTTCCTGGTGTACCTGTTAAAGCTATTATCATGGTTAAACAAGTTTATGGTACTCGTAACCCTTAAACCCCTCATGGAAACAGTAATGTACGTTTTGGTAGTTTCTCCTGAAATCTGCAACCTCTTTACGTATTTTTTCGGTTGGTTCTTTGTCTATGATTACTCGTTTTATGAAGTCAGCAACCTTTTCCATTTCATCCTCTTTCATGCCTATCCTGGTTAACTCCTGTGAACCCAGTCTCAAACCAGATGGGTTAAGTGGGTTTTCATCTCCTGGCACCATGTTCATGTTTGTTACAATGCCTGCCTCGTAAAGCATTTTTGATGCCTCTTTTCCCTTTCCCTCTCCTATGCGGACAAGGAGTTGATGTGATTTGGTGAAACCGAATTTTTCTCCAAAAACCTCAAAACCTTTCTCATAAAGCACTTCTCCAAGTTTTTGAGCATTTTTTATGGTTTGTTTTGCGTAATCCCTGCCAAACTCCAAGTGTTCTGCAAAGGCTATGGCTTTAGCCGCAACATGGTGTAGATGATATGATGAGGTTACTCCTGGGAAAACTCCAAAGTTGAGTTTTCTAAGAAACTTTTTGTCCTCATCGGTTTCACCCTTGTGATCAGAGACTATCATACCGCCCTGCGGACCTGGCAGGGTTTTGTGTGTTGAACCAGTCATGACATCAGCTCCCTCTCTAAGTGGGTCCTGGAAGTAACCTGCTGCTATGAGCCCAAGAACATGGGCTGCATCATAAACAACGTATGCATCAACCTCATGTGCAACCTCAGCAAGCTCCTCAAGCGGTGTTGGAACAAGGAAAACCGATTGCCCAAACAAAGCAAGTTTTGGTTTGATTTCTCTTATAAGTTTAGCTGCACCATCAATGTCTATATTCATCTCCTCATCGTTAAAGGGGTAATGAACAAGGTTTACTCCCCTCAGCCCAGCGGCGCCCCATTTACCAAAGGAGATATGGGCGCCGTCTGCTGTGTCCAAGACAGTAGCGGTTTCCCCGGGTTTTATGAGAGCTTTAAGCACAGCCATGTTGGCTGTTGTTCCCGCTGTAGGTCTCACATCAGCGTAGGAGCATTTAAACAGTTTTTTAGCCAGCTCCATAGCCTTGAGTTCAACGTTATCAAAGAACTCACAACCCTCATAGTATCTGTTGCCTGGTGTACCCTCAGCGTATCTGCCATGGAAATCTGTTAGCAGCATTTCCTTACATAATGGCGAAAGTATGTTTTCACTCGCTATCAATGGTAGTGAGTTGCCGAAAAACTCATTGTTTTTCATACTCTGTTCCCTTACATAAAGCGCGTCTTCATACCAGCCCATAAAAGCCACCGCATCCCTAAATAATGAGGTATGATAAAAAGGTAATGGATTTTATTACACCTCAAAATCCTTTGAGGCAGTGGTGAGAACCCTTACACCTCCTTCGCCCATAAGCAGGTCATCCTCTATCCGTATACCACCAACATCTGGGAGATAAATTCCTGGTTCAACCGTGAACGTCATACCGATGAGGAAACGTTTTTTGCAGCCCTGTGTTATGGTAAATCCATCATGAACCTCCAAGCCTATCGTGTGACCTGTTGAATGAATAAACCTACCTTTGAACTCCGTCTCGTTTATGTACCTGTACACCAATGAATGTATGTAGTCAAATGTAACACCTTTTTTGATAGAATCTATCCCCTGCTGTTGTGCGTTGAGAACCACCTCATACATTCTCCTCTGTTTGTCTGATGGTTTACCATAGATAAAGCTTCGGGAGATATCCGAGATGTATCCATCTACAGTGGCCCCAAAGTCTACAAGTACAATGTCGCCTCTTTTAAGCTTTCTCTCACTATGGGTGTGATGTGGGATCGCACTGTTTTCACCAAAAGCAACAATAGTTTCAAACGCTTCTCCATCCGCCCCATGTTTTTTCATCCTGTAAACAATCTCGTCAGCAACCTCCTTCTCCATCACACCATCTCTCAGCATCCCTGGTATCTCCTCAGCAACTCTACTCGCTATTTTACAAGCCTCTTCTATGTTTTCAACCTCTCTTTTATCCTTGATTAATCTGGCGAGAAGTATCCTCTCTCTTACGTCCCTTAAACCTCGATTTGGTAAAATCCTTTTTATGCTCTTGTAGTCCTGGTATGTTAGGTATCTCCCATCAACCCCTATCTTGGATCCCGGAGGTATGAGCCTGCTCAACGTGTCTACGAAATCTCTCTTCTTGGTAACCATGTGAAACCTTATATTGGATGTGTCCTCACCTTGATCCAGCGCTGAGATAAAAACATCAACCCCTCCATCCCTTGAAACCACCGCTGTTGCCCCCTCAAAAACCCCGTTGGTTAAACCTGTGAGGTAGAGAAAAGAGGGGTTACGGAATCCTGTGTTTCTCAAAAGTATGGTGTCAACGTCATCGTTTATTAGAGAAAACACCCTTTTTATGCGATCCCTCATGTGAATCAAAGGAGTGAAACAGCTAAAGATATTTCACACTTTCTAAAAAAGGAAGAGGATGTAAGGTTATCTGAATGAACTATGGATTGTGATGCCCTTGGTTCTACTTGTTGTATCGGTCCAGCATCGATTTTAGTTCCTCAAGACTCTCCCTGATGCTGTTGACCTCTTTCATCTTTTCCTCTTCAAGCTCTCTGATAATCTGAGAGAGTGGTGTTGTTAACTTGTAGACATGAACCGGTCTGCCTTTTCCTTTCTTTTTGACATCCCTCTTTGTGGCCCATCCCCTTTTACGTAACTCCTGCATCGCAACGCTAACCTCTGGCTGCCTTAGATTTGCTCCTCTCTCCACCTCCGCTGATCTGCACTCATCCACCTGTGAAATGTATAGTAAAGTCTTAGCAAGGTTTTTAGGCATCCCCAAATCCGTAAATATCTGCACAACCTTATCGTCCGTTTCATCTAAAACATTAGTGCCTTTGCGTTTCATGTTCTCCTCATCAAAACGAAATCATTCATTTGTATTTATAATTTTCTTAATTTTCCACTCCATATTTCCCTCCATATAATAGGGGGAGGATGTTTTGACAGATAAGACATTTTTATTTCCCAAGTTTTATCTCCACTTCTGTAAAGTCCCTTGCAACCATTGAGTTGTTGAATATCTCCTGCGCCTCACTCTGAAGTGGTTTCACATTAAGGTACCTGGGACTTATATGAGTGAGTATGAGTTGTTTAACCTGCGCTTTTTTTGCTAGAACAGCAGCCTGTCTGGCCGTGCTATGCCCATACTCGTTTGCGGTCTCTTCAAGCTCGGATGAAAAGGTGGCGTCATGTATGAGAATGTCAGCGTTTTTTGCATGCCTTATAAGGTTTTCACATGGTTTTGTGTCACCAGAGAAAACTATTTTTCTACCAGGTCTTGGTGGACCGAGAACCATGGAGGGTTCAACCACTCTACCATCATCGAGTGTAACCCTTTGTCCCCTTTGAAGTCTGCTGAAAAGCGGACCCTCCGGTACACCAAGTTCAAGCGCCTTTGTTTTGTTGAACCTACCGGGTCTTTTATCCTCCTCCAAAACATAAGCCAGGGTTGGAACCGTATGTTCAACCCTGAAAGCCTTAACGGTATAACCATCGCAGTTAACTGTGTCCCCATCAGATAACTCCTCAGCATAAACGGGATAGGACGGTCTGAAGTAACCAAGGGAAGCGACTACGTTAACTATCCTCTTCGTTCCCTTTGGCCCATAAACATAAAGCGGTTCCTTTCTATCATTCAACTGCATGGTTTGTATTAAACCAGGTAAACCAAGGAAGTGATCTCCATGGAAGTGCGTGATAAAGATTTTGGTGATTTGCATGTAACTCAGTTTGGATTTCTGAATCTGCCTTTGTGTACCCTCACCGCAGTCAAACAATATCACCTCCCCCCCTCTTTTTACGGCTACTGAGGTCACGTTTCTTTTAACCGTCGGCCAACTGCCACTGGTTCCTAGGAATATCACGTAGAGCTGCATAACCAACAGGCTATGACGGTTTTAGGTAAAAGTATTGTGGTTATTTTTTCTCATAAACAGTTATGTAACGTGTAAGGCTTTTATGAACCCTCCAAGGATGAACCTCCTCCAACCTAAGAAAACCTTTTCCCTGCTCAACCGCTTCCATGTTCGGCAGCGTAACCACCGCTCTCCCATCTTCTTTAAGCACCTCATCTATGGTCTTAAATGCTCTTTTATAGAGTGATACGGTTTTCTCTCTGTTTGTCGTCGCTGCTCTACCATAGGGAAAATCTGTGACAACAGCATCAACCAAGTTGACTTTCGACGGTATTTCACTGATGTCACATTGAAATAAATTGTAATTTTTTATGTTGTAAACATCCAGTGTTTTTTTACACCCATCAACCATCGTCTCTTGTATATCACCCCCAATCAGGTTAACCCCTATGAGACCTGCCTCTAGCAGTATTCCCCCGGTGCCACAGAAGGGGTCGAGTAGGGTTTCGCCTTTCGCTACCTTTGAAAGGTTCACCATTGCTCTAGCGAGTCTTGGATGTAGTGATATGGGTGAAAAAAATGGTCTATGCTGCACCTTTCGTGCTTCGAAGGATGACCTGTCTATCTTCACAGATTTTTTGCATACATACCATCTCTCATCGGTTAAGATGACTCTTATTTCTGCGTCAGGGTTTTTGATATTCACAGGGTAGGTTTGGGCGTATATTTCACCGAGTTTTTGTTCTACTTCAACCGATTTCAATGTTTTATGGCTTTGATGGTTTTCGCAGCGTACACGGAAACTCCCCTCTATCTCTATATCCTTAGATAGCGCCTTTGAAAGAAGATTCTTCAATGAAGGAGGTGAAATAAACAGAACCTCATCGATGAAAAAAGAAAATGCTACTCTTTCCGCTATTCTATTTATCAGAGGTTTTGAAGCCTCTGCCTCTACAAATAAAAATGTGTCATTTGACTCAACTGCATTGAAATACACACCTTCCGCCTCTAAACATGCCTTTGCTTCAGACCGCGGGAGAGTGGGATGTTCCTTTGAAATCTCAAAAAGAATCTTTTTCATGTCACTCTTTTGAGTTCTCCACTATGGGATAGTATTGTGTTGCTTTATGGTATTTACATAGTAGATGATGCAGGGTTATCTCACCAAGCAGTTTGTTGTTTCCATTAACCACTGGTATCCTCCTAACACGGTATCTTTCCATCTTATTTATTACATCACTCACCTTTTCATCCGGTGAACTCACCACAGGTTTTTTTGACATTATGTCTTGCGCGGTTTTTACCACACCATATCGTAGGGACCTTAAATCTGGTTTACCGAAAACATAGGATGGTAGAGAGGCTGATGAGAGAAGGGAAAGCACGTCATGCTCGGTGATTACACCCACAAGTTTCATGTTTTTTTTGTTCTCAACAACCCACACGTGGTACTTCCCTGTCAGGATGGAGAACACCTCAGCTATGTTCGCATCCTTCTCAATAAAAGGTAGATCCCATCTTCTTTTATCCATCACATCCTTTACCTTGAGTTCGTAAAACTCTTTTAGTAACCTGTTTCCGGTGCTTTTACTCATCAAATGCGATGTAACATAAGGGAATATTTAAAACTGATGTGACTTAAACAATGAAAGTGCTTTGTTGAATGTTAAAGGCTTAAATTTATCAGTGAGTTTGTTATCTCATTGTCAAAAAAAGGTGGTGAGTACGGGTTTAAAGAGGGAGCTTGGTTTAAAAGAGGTTGTCGCCACTGTTGTAACCTCTGTTATTGGAGGAGGTTTGTTTCTTACAACGGTTCAGATTCAGGATAAGGTTCCTGTTGGATCATCAGTGATTTTCTCCTATATCTTAGCGGCTGTACCAGCTATTTTCATAGCCCTGTGCTACGCTGTTTTATCCTCAGCAATACCAGCGTCTGGTGGAGAATACGTTTTTGTTAGCAGAATTGTTGACCCGTTTATTGGTTTCATTGTCACATGGGCGAGATGGTTCGCCATGATAGCTGTTATCGCTGCTATGTCTGTTGGTGATGTAACCATTTTTGAGGATTTCCTGAACATATTGGGTTGGCAATCCTCCTCTGCCTTTGTTTCCTCTAACATCCAGTTTATAGCGATTTTTCTGGTTATTGTGTTTCTGATTGTTAATTACGTTGGTGTTAAGGTTTATGGGCGGGTGCAAACCATAATGTTTGTGCTGCTTATGTTGGGTTTGGTTTCGCTCATAACTTTTGGTTTACCCAACGTTAGGTTTGGTAATCTTAGTGCATCCTTTGAGCCTGATTTTTCTCTTATTGCTCAGGCAAGTAGTTTGATTTTCTTCAGTTACATTGGTTTTAGTGTTATCAACGATGCTGGTGATGAGGTTAAGAACCCTGAGAAGACACTGCCTAAGGGTGTTTTGCTGTCTATATCGGTTATAGCGGTTATTTACATACTGGTTGCTTTGATAACCTATGGTTCTATGTCACCCTCTTTTTATTCTTCCTATGATTTCGCTAATGGCTCTATAGCTGATGTGGCTTCGCATTTCCTGCCTCTGCCTTTAGCAGCTTTTGTTGCGTTCGCTGGTTCAGTAGCCATTATTTCTGATATAAACCCAACCATACTTTCTACATCAAGGCTTTCCTTTGCTTGGGCTAAGGATAAGATAGTTCCTAAGAAGCTTGCTGAGTTGAACAGGTTTGGAGTACCAAAGTGGACTCTTGTGGTTAATACAATCATGGCAATTTCCATCATTCTCTTGGCGAGGCAGTTCATGCAGGCTGTTATGATGATTAATATGGCTGTGCTGCTTGTTTTTATGGCTACCTCTTTGGCTACTTTGATTTTACCATATAAGCACCCTGAAATTTACAGTAAAGCAAGGTTTAGGTTAAAGGCTCTCTGGGTTGTAGCATTAATTGGTATGCTTTCTTCTGCTCTTTTCTTTGGATATATTCTGAGGCTTGATGATGCGATGCCTGGTTTCATTTTCCTTCTTGCATGGATTGGTATCGGCAGTGTTGTGTATGTTTTTACTCTTGAGAAACATCAGCTGCCTTGGAGAGTTTATAAGGAGGAGAAGAAGGAGAAGTCGCTGCTGGATCATCAGCTGATTTCTAAACTGGTTGGACCTAAGAAGGAAAACAAAAAAGAAATGGTTGTCAACAGGAAGAAATAGTTGACTGGGTGGCTTATCTATTTTTCCTTGTAGGCAATTTTCAGTAGAGTCGGCGTTAACACAGCGGTTACTATAACAAGTAGTATTGTGGCTGCAAGCATCTGATGAGCTGCTTCACCTTGGAATATACCCAGCGATATCTCTGTGGCAACTACTACTAATGCAACCTCCATTCTTGGTATCATACCTAGGCCAACCTGCATTGCCTCTCTGTTTGTTAAACCAGATATCTTTGCACCCGTTGAGCAACCTATTATTTTACCTGCGAGAGCAGCTGGTATGAAGAGTAGCACAAGTAAACCAACGTTTCCTACTGCGGAGAAGTCGAAGGATGCACCTATCCAGACGAAAAATAGTGGTATAAGGAAGGAGTAACCTATGTCTTTTGTGAAATCCAAGATTCTTTTTGATTGAGGTGTTGTCCCTATGAGTAAGCCCGCAAGGAAGGCTCCTGTTATGGCTGCTAGACCCACGCTTTCCGCTAACGCTGCGAATAGGAAACATAAGACTAATGCAGCAGTCAGTAGAATCTGCCTTGCATGTATTATGTCACCTATTTTCATAACCTTTGGTATGAAGTGCAGTCCAAGGAAGATTATTACTACAAAAAACACTACCGCTTTGATTCCTATGACAATTGGTGAGCCTTTACCTATTATCATGGATAGAACAAGTATACCTAGTACATCATCGAGAACCGCTACGGTGAGTATGAGTGTCCCTGATCTGGTAGCCAGTTTTCCCATGTCCATTAACGTTCTAACGGATATTCCTACGCTTGTGGCGGTTAGTATGGCTCCTATCGCAAGAGATTGGAGCGTGGGAAAACCAAGTATGTGTCCAACGAGATAACCAAATAAAAATGCGATGCTAACATCCAATATGGAGGTTACCATTCCTCCTCTGCCTGCATTTTTAATGTCATCAAACTTTGTCTCCAGTCCACTTAAAAACAACAGGGTTATTATACCCAATGTGGCAAGGGCTTCAAAATCCGTGGATTCAAGGTTTATGGTCACGTGAAATATCTCGTTTCCAAAAAGTGAAAGGTTTATGTCGGAGAACCTTCCAAGGATATAGGGACCAAGGAGGACGCCTGTTAGTATCTCTCCTATAACTGCAGGTTGTCTTATCTTTTCAAACAGATAACCCAGTGTTTTTGCAAGGATGAGGGCAAGAGCTATCTCCAGCAACATGTAGCCACGACCATATATGTGAATATATCAAATTTATAAGTTATAACAATTTTATGTAAGTATGCGAACGGCTATTGTGAGGTGGTTAATTAATATTTTTATTGTTTGAAGAGGGTAATGTATTTTGTTCACTTGTTGTTTTTTTCTTTTTTCTTGTTGTATTTTTTTAGTTTTTCATCCACTTTTGCAACTATGTCCTCTGTGCCTGTAAGCCATCTGTTTATATCCTTTTTTGGTGAGGTGCCTCCTATTTTTTTATCTATTTTTAGTCTGACTGAGTCTTCTCCTACAACCCATTCATTTGGTGAAGCTTTACTTTTTGTTATGTTTATGAACTTTTCTTCGTTCGCCTTGTTGGGTTTTGGTTCTGTCTTGGTGAACGGGGTTTCGGGTTTACCGATTACTATCTCCTCTATTCTCACCCCTTTTCTTCTCACTCCACTTCGTTCTTCTGCTTGGTTTGGTGTTATTTTTGTTTTGTCTATCTCACTTATGTGTTTTGGTATTTGATGTGCAGAGGATGTCTTAGTGGCATGGTATGAATGATTTGATGTCTGTGTCTTTTGGGGTAGATCATATTTGTTTATGCCGTATTTTGGTTCTGTTTCATCGAACTCTTTGTCATCCTTGTGAACATATTTTATTACACCTGCGAAGATGAATAGAGCAAAAACCGCTGCTCCGATTATTGGTAGGAGTGGCAGGTTTGTTATTAAACCATTTGATGCAGCCTGTATGTTTCCCTTTATGCTGGCCGGTTCGTATGACTCCTTTGATGCTGTTATGAATATGGTTGTGTCCTTGTCAACAGATGGTGCTAAGAACTCTGCTACACCATGTACGTCGGTTATGGTGCTGTAATCCTTTCCACCCTGCAGGGTTAGGGTCACTTCCACTCCTGATAGGGGGTTGTTGTGTTCGTCGGTTACAATTATTTTTATGTTATCTCCGCCTTTGACCGTTAGTGCTGTGGGCGATATCTGCAGCTGGTTTCTGTTTAGTATTATTATCTGCTGTTGAGCTGTTTCGTAGCCTTCTTTGTTTGCCGTTATATACATCTCTGTGTCCTTGTCAACCTCTGGAGCCGTCAGGTATAGGAAGGGGTAGTCTGGGTCTGTGTCCTGTATGTGGTATGTTTGCCCGTTGAAGGTTATGGTGATGTTGGTTATGAGAGCGGATGGGTCGTTGGGGTCTTCTACGTATATTCCGAATCTTTCTTTTTCGTATACTTCTGTTATCTGTGCCAGTGTGTCTGCATTGAATGGGTAGATTTTGAGTTGTTTTGTTTCTCCTGAGACTGTGCAGGCTATGGATGATGCCAGAAATATTATTAGTATGATTGTAAATGTGAGTTTGTAGTTCATTCCTTTCCTCACGCACCGTTTTGGTTGTTAGAGTGCCGTTTTTTGTATATGATATATGCCCTATTTATGGTTTTTGAAAGGATAGGAGTGGGCAAAAGTGGGCATCAATAATACAAATTTTTTTATATTTAATTGTTAATTTTTATTTCTCCTTATACAAAACAAAACCTTTATTAAAGACAGTGCACATATTACATATAACATTAGGGATAAAAAATAATTTAAATATAATCTTAACGATACGGTGTGGTGTGTTCATGAATGTAAAAAAAGGGGTCAGAGCATTATTGATCTCAGCGCTTCTTCTTTTTGGGTCGTTTGCAGTAATACCTGCATCCGCATCTGAGAAAAAAACATTAACAATGTACTTCCATGAGGATCAAGAAGATTATATTATCCTCCAAGCAAGCATGGGCCATTTAAACGATACATTCCCCAGTGGTGACAAAACCAGTGACGCCGCTGTTGGATGGTTTGAGATGCAGAACGTCTCAAGCATAGATGGAGATGTCACCTGTAAGCTCTTCTTCAGAATACCTCCTTTCAATTTAACAGAGGTCATCGATTCTGTCGCTCCGCTGGTATCCGACATAATATACAATATTAGCAGTACAAACCTATCACTTACTAACGTAACTGGTTGGGAAGAACTTTGGAAAAACATCACAAACACAACCTGGGATTCCTTCTGGAGCCTTGTAGCGAACACGAGTTTAAGCGATGAAGAAGAGTTTACCTTACAAGTTATGAACGATACGGGTGCAGTGTTTGGTGAAAAAACCTTTTTCGTAAACAGAACCTCCTGGAAACGTGGAACATTTATTTCAATACTGGAAAACATTTCCACCGAAAACCTAACCAACTCAGGTTTACAGGCGTTTAACGCCTGGCAGACTCTAAATCAGAAGATTATACCTGCAACCGTAGTGGTGCCAGGTGTACATTATGAAGCAAAGGATTCCTCTGAGTCGTTGATATTTAATATAAAGGCATCGAACGAGTTGGCACAAATCAGGGAGATAATCGATGAGTTCAGCAACATCAACATCTCAACATTGGTTTACATGCTTCAGCTTTTGGATGTACTGCCACAGAATGTAAACCTCTCATCTGGTAGCCCTGAGATGAAGGCGCTTCAGGATCTTTTGAAGGTTTTTAATGCGACAAAGGGGTTTATAGAGCCTCTGATAAACATCAGTTTTGTTTATGGTTCAAAGGACTACCCTGCAAGCATAACCTTTGAGGGTACTCTCAGAGAAGGTAGAGAGTTGGGAGTGAGAAGATACTATTTGCATGATGAAACCGTTGATAGCAAGGTAACACAGATACTTGATAAAAACCCTCCAATGGATGACAACGTGAAGGAGTGGAGTCTATCCGATGAACCAAGATACTGGACTCTTTCATATCCCTACAACTACAGTACAAGGATACATGGAACCGTCAACGTCACCGTTTACCTTAACTACTCGGACATACTTGATTTGCTGTACGGGTTGTCGCCCGAGGCTTTACTTTCCTTGAACTACAATGTCAAGGCTGCTTTGATAGATGTTGATGAGAATGGCAACTCAAAGGAGTTTGCATCCAATGTTACAATGGTGTCAAGCCTGTCTCTCTCCTCCTTGTTGAGCGGTGGTTTGAATGTGCCAACAACAATTCAGATAAAGGATGTGAATCATGCTATGGAGGCGGGTCACTCTCTCCGTTTTGGGTTGTCAATTGTGAACCGTTCCCTGAATCTTCCCTCCATTAACATAACGATTTTCAACTTCACATTGTCTGACATTATCTATCTTTTGAACCTGTTTAACATCAGCCTGTCTCTCCCAGGGTCTTTACTGGGTGAGATGCCTGTTTTGATGTATGATTCCGTTGATTCACCATCAAACATTGAGTTGAATCTGGCTCCTCTGGATGATATAAAGTTGTCGTTGGCGAAGGGTATCAAAAGGGATCAGCTTATAACCAAAGCGGGTAAAGCGTTTTTCAACGTTACTGTTAAAAACACCGGTTTAAAGGATGATACCGTTAAGGTGATTGTTACCCCTGTTGATCCGGTTACAACGACTACACCTCCTGGTTGGAACGTTTCTTTAACTGGGGTTGATTCAACGGGGGTGATCAACGAGTTTGGGTATAAGAGAACCTATGGTGTATTGTTGCTTCCGGCATCAAGTAGTAGAGATGTAGGCATAATGATAACCCCTCCAAGAAATGTGGATTATGGTGATGGTGTTGATGTAACCATTGAGGCGAAGGGCAACCGTGGTTATGATGAGGTTTCTGGTAGCGTAACGGTTTCATCCGATGTTGTTAAGATTGGAATAGATTTGATAAAACCTGCTGACAGGGAGGCTAGGATTGGTAGGAGTTTCAACTACACGTTTAAGATAGTCAATACCGGTAACGAGGTTGATTCTTTCCATGTAAATGTAAAGTCTGACCATGATTGGGCGAATGACAGTGATGTTTCACCTGTTCCACCGATTGAGGTTATGCCTGGTGAGGAGAAGGAGTTTAACGTTACGGTGTCTATACCATCAAATGTAGCTGCTGGAACCGAGGATTTCCTTATTGTAACCGTTTCATCAGGTGTGGATCCTTCGAAGCAGAGAAAAACAGGTGTTGTAACAACCGCTGTGTCTCCTTCCTTAACGCAGATGATTGGTGAGGGTTTTGACTCCTTTGCATCTCAGCTTGGTTTAAACTCTGTTCTTGGTTCCTCTGCAGG
>JAGGZU010000097.1 GCA_021161865.1 Thermoplasmata archaeon | reverse complement strand
TTAAATATACAAAAGAGGTTTTTATAGCAATATAGATTATTCCTCTATATCAAAGTTCGATGTTCGTAAATCTTTAAAACCATGCTACTATACATAATCGGTTTTTTGATGTTCCTTACAAACACAGTTGATACGGCTAGATTCTTAACAGAAAGAAAAAACCCAGATGGAGGTTATTCCTTTGCAAGATTTGGTCCCTCAACAGCTTCTGCGACATACTACGCAGTCTCATCCTTCAACATGCTTAACATCGAGCCACCAGACAAAGAAAAAACGGTGGCTTGGTGTCTATCAAAACAGAGCGAGGATGGATCATTTCCATCAGTTCAAATCGCGTTTTACGTTACCAGTACGCTGGAGATACTAAACTTGGGTGTAAAAAATCCATCAGGTTTTCTGAGATGGTGTTATCAACACTATAAAAACGGTTTGTTTTCAGAAAAAAACAATGGCGTTCCTTCTCTCAAAGCAACATACATGATCACCTCAACTATAGCCTATTATGAAGAAAACAGATACAAAAAAGAAATAACTAACAATCTATCAACAAACCCTTTACCTGATAACCTTACTGACATTTTCAGGTATGTTAGAATCTTTGAAAACATAGGCTCGAGTGTTCCTAATCAATGTAAGATAATCGACTTCATCAAAAGATGTAAGACCCCGCCGGGTTTTTATTCACTGGTGCCAGAAACAACCTCATTCCTGGAGCACACCTATCATGCCATCTATCTATCAAAGAAGTTTGATGTCCCTGTAGAACAAAAAAGGTTACGGGAATACATATTGAGTTGCAGAAACAGAGATGGTGGTTTTGGGAGAGCACCCTCAGCAGCATCCTTTGTACAGTACACATATTACGCTCTCAAATCCCTTCAACTTTTGAAATAAAAAATTTTTTTACGGGCTCGAGGGGATTCGAACCCCTGGCCGATCGGTTAAGAGCCGATTGCTCTACCTAGCTGAGCTACGAGCCCAAAATTGGGGAGAGGAGATACAGCTTTTCATATTTATTGCTTATCCCCCTCAGAATCATCTAGTTTAGAAAGGTACTTTTTATCAATACTGTCGGCAACATAAACATCCTTACCTGCCTTGTATATCCTCATCCCATCTTCCTTTGCCTTTTTCACATCAATCTTTAGTATAACGGGGTTTTCAGTCCTTACCCTTCCTGCTTCGAGAGCCTTATCTACACTCCCGCTTAAATGCACCTTCTTTCTATCAACGGGATGTAGCCCGTTTTCAAGGACAAGCTCCAGTTCCTCTTCAGTAACTGGGTAGTAAAGCACATCAACCTCAGCCATCGGTAGATCATCCAGGTTCACATCTATCGTATGTCCATAAGTCGCTCTTATCATCCCTCCATCTATCTGATATCTTCCTTTAGGGTCGGTTTCCACCAACGCTATCAGATGCTCCTCCCTCAACCACTGGAACCCCGATCTGCTTATGTGAAGCGCCTGCAAAAGCTCCTTTAAATCTATCCACCCTCTTCCGTCAACCTTCAAACCAAGTTTATCTGGAAAATGGCGGAGCAGCCCAGCAAGTATTCTACCAAGGTTGTCAAGCTCACGGTCACTCATTAAGAACTTCCCAGTTTGACCGCATTTTGGACAGGAGCTACCTCTATAGTAACCGTGTGTGGGGCATGATGCTAACATCCAACTCTGGGTAATACAATGCATAGTATAAATTTTTGTACCCTCCTGCTTATTACCTGCTGGGTGTGACAGTGGACAGAGATGATATGAAGAAATTGGCTGCTGAGAAGGCTGCAGAGTATATTGAAGACGGCATGGTACTTGGATTAGGTACAGGAACAACGCTGGAGTATCTTATACCTAAAATTGGTAAACTGGTTGCGGAGGGAATGGATATC
The DNA here is from genome assembly GCA_021161865.1 of Thermoplasmata archaeon. GTDB lineage: Archaea > Thermoplasmatota > E2 > DHVEG-1 > B18-G2 > B91-G9. Next base: position 4,909 of record JAGGZU010000097.1, on the reverse strand, counting down.
GTAGGGATCCCTACATCCAGGAGAACAAAAAACCTTGCTGAGGAATACAACATACCGCTTTCTACGTTAACAGAGCATCCTGAGGTAGATCTTACGATAGATGGCGCAGATGAAGTCGACCCGTCATTGAACCTCATAAAAGGTGGAGGAGGGGCTTTAACTAAGGAGAAAATAGTTGCCTCCTCGTCTAAGAGAGAGATCATAATAGTTGATGAAACCAAACTCGTTCAGCACCTTGGCATGTCCTTTCCCTTACCAGTTGAGGTTATTCCATTTGGTTGGTATCCAACAAAGCTTGCAATTGAAAAAGCCCTGCCCTGTACAGCTGAACTAAGGAGAGAAAACGATAACCCTTACACCTCTGATAACATGAATTATTTGTTAGATTGCGAGTTTAAGGTAATAGATGATCCACGTGAGGTGGATACGCAGTTGAGAAGCATCCCAGGTGTTGTTGAGACAGGTTTATTTATAGATCTTGCCGATATGGTTATAGTCGGTACAAGAGAGGGTATAAAGACATTGGAGCGGTAAAGTCTGATGATCCCTGAAGAAAAAACCTTTGCACACTGGTACAGACGTGCAATACATGCGTTCAGCGCCATATTTCTTGTATACTACATTTTCCCTGATGTTTATTGGATTACGGTTACAAAAAAGTGTGTTGTTGTACTAACTGTTGCAGTGTTTGCAGTGTTTGAGGTAATGAGGATTAGAAAACTGATTAAAAATCACAAGATATTTGGTTTACGTGAGTATGAGGAAAACCGTTTTGGGAGTTACCTGTATTTTGGGATTGGAGCAGCTATCCTCCTCCTGTTTTTTCCTCAGCAGATAGCGATACCCTCTATATTGGGCGCAGCATTTGTAGATCCAGCCATTGGAGAGCTACGTAGTAAAACCGGGAAAATGACGGCTTACACAGTGGGTTTCACTCTGAGTCTATTCTTCTTTTCCTTCACCTGGTTAACTGCTCCATTTCCCTTTTCATTCATTGCACCGGTTATAGGCGCCTTTGGTGCAGTTGTTGGCGAGATAAAGAAGTTTAGATGGGTGGACGATGATTTACTTATACAGTTGATTCCAGCGGTGCTTTTAGGCATTCTTTATCTTCTAACAGGTTTGCTTAGTGTAGCGTTTCTACCCTCCGAAATCATACATCCGTTACCTCCACCTCCATGGTTGGTGTGAATATGATGAGAAAGAACTCCTTTAAACTGTATGGTTTGTTTTCATTGAGGCAGGAGATACTGCTGACGCCTGTGATAGTTTTTACCCCACTAATTGTGTCTCTGTTGTTTTTCTATAACGCCATCTACAATGGTTTTCTATGTGGAAACATGATGTATCTTGGCGAGTTCTTTGTTGGGGCAACTGTGATGTTTGGAAACCTTGTGTTTACCATACCCTTTTTAAAAGCGTTTTTTAAGCTAAGAAAAAAATAGTTATTTGACACTTCTTAGCTTGTAGAATGCCGGCAGTATGAAAACTGCGCTTATGAGAGAGAGTATTATCATGGAGATTACAACCTTCATAAACTCCTGTAAACCTGGTACATTCACGAAGTAAACGGATAGCAGTCCGGCCACTGTTGTGAGGGCTGCTTCAACTAGCGATAAACCGGTTTTTTCTATAGCGTTCTCTATCGCTTTCTCTTTATCCAAACCTTGATGCAGTCCTTCTCTAACCCTCTGCGTGATGTGCACACCGTAGTCTACTCCTGTACCGACTATTATTGAGGCGATGGTTATTGTGATAACTGACAAGGGGATATCCATTGTGACCAGTATGCCAGGCTCCCAGGTTAGTACAAACACTATTGGTATCATGGTTATGATGCTGTAGAGGGAGGATCTAAAGATTATGATCAGGGTTGCAAACACAAAGAGAAGTGAGATGAAAAGAGATCGAGACTGTTGTTCAAACAGCAGGTTATTGATTGCAACATTTATTGCAGCCGATCCCGTGATATCATATACTACCCCACCAGGGATGTTGGTTGAGTGAATCACATTGTTTATCTCGTTTACAGTTCTCTCCAACTCCTCCATGCTTAGATCAGCAGGGATGTTCACTGAGATCAGGGTTCTTGAGAAATCTTCGTCTATGAAACCATCCGCCTGTTTCATCATCGTTGAATAAATCAAATCAATCATCATCTGGTTTTCCGGCATTCTACCAAGATTGATCTTTTTTATAGTGTCAACAATGGAGTAGACCTCTATCCCTTTGTCTCTCAACCTTTCCTCCATAGCATCTATGGTCTTCAAAACCTCAGGATCCTTTAGGTTCGCTTCAACAAGTATAATGTCGATGTTGCCGCGGGTACCAAACCTTTCGGAGAACTCCTTGGTTTTCTCTATGACTGGTTCTCCCTGTGGAACCAATTCAGAGTAGTTGACATCTGTGTTTACCTCAGGTAGCACTGCAAGTGATAGAAAAGCCACTGCACAACCGAGTATCAATATTTTTTTGCTATTCTTAGAGGCAAATTTCGCAAGTCTTTTCCAACCAAGTATTTTACTTTTCTTTTCAAACCTCAGGATTAAAACGAGGCAGGGAACCAATATTGTTGCGGATAAGAATGCAAAAAAGATACCCAACTTACATCCAAAACCAAAGTTGATCATCGGTGACATTGTAGATATCATCAGAGAGCCAAACCCAACCATTGTGGTTATTGTGGAGAGCAACACCGCTTTTCCTGTTGTTTTAAGCACATTCTCTACCTTCGTTACAACATCCTGCTCCCTTTCCTCCAGCAGCCTGTTCATGAGATGTATGGAGTAATCAACCCCTAAACCAATGAGGAGGGCTACAATTGCTATAGATAGCATTGTAAGCTCAGGGGCTACTACACCAAGTACACCAAATGTTAGTATTATCGCGAAGGCTGGTGGAAGAAACGCTATTATCAAACCCTTCATGGTTCTGTGGAAGAAGAAGAGGACTATGGAAACGAAGATTATTGCAAGTGGGAAGATTATAGCCATATTTCTTAAACTTCTTTCTTCCATTGCCACGTTTTGAGGAAGAGAACCTATCAGGGTCATCTGTGTGTTAACTGTTTTTACTGCGTTCTCAGCCCTTCCCAGTATTGCCGTGCCATCAGCATCCTTGGTTAGGATGAATGTTACTGCGGTTGCTGTTAGGTCATCGGTGAGAACACTTTTCCTCATATCACCGATTTGTGCCACATACTTTTTGATTAGATGTTCACTGGTTGGTAACTCGTATTTTCCTGTACCAAATGGTGGAGATAGGCTGTTCTCCTGTTTTATCAATGATACAATGCTTGTTACAGATATTACACCATCTATCTCTCCATTGTCATGTCTATAGGTGTTTACCGCGTTGGTTACGTAATCAATATCCTTAAGCACCTTTGGGTCAAGGACGTTGCTGCTTTCCACGTAAATTATCATTGTGTCCCCGAGATTCCACTGCTGTTCCACCTTTCCAAGTAGTTCAATCGTATGTTCTCCTTTTGGGAGATACACACTTAGATCTGAGGTCATGTAGAGGTTTGTTGCCTGTGACCCAATTATGAATACCGCTACAGTGAATATCAGCAGGACCATTTTAGGTCGTTTCACCAATAGCTTGGCCAGAGGTCTAAGGTTCATGTCTCCCTCACTATCCTAACCTCTACCTTTATGTTGTTGATGCGTTGGAGGGATGCCACTCTGTTGAATCTTTTTTCCATCTTTTTGGCATAGTTTTGCAGGATTTTGATAGGGGATGTAGCGTAGTATATGTAGGGTTTTTTTCCACATAAACCGTTTTTTATCTTCCTTCTGTGTACAAGATGTTTTTTGTGCATCTTAGCAAGTGTTTCTCTTACGGTACTTGGATGCAGCTTTGTGCCCGTTGCTATTTCATCACTTCTCGCTCCACCTGTGTGTGAGAGGAACAGGTATATTTTGGATTCAACATCAGAGTTTAACATCTCTTTAAGTGCATTCTCAACGGTTTTCATTTTTACATCCATGTTCCCACTAGCGCCAATTTTATAATTAAATCTTCAATAAAAACCTGTGTATTCTGTGTTTAAATAATTTGTTGTTTTGTCGTTGTCGAAACGACTAATCAATTAACCTCTATCTTTAGAAGCCATAGATCCGTTGTTCCAGAACCTTTTTCATCCTTATAACCGGTTACGAAAAACTGTTTATCCGAGATTTTTTTAACCCATACACCCGCCTCGGTAAAGTTTCCGCCCACCGCGTTTGTCCATACTGTTTTACCCGATGTATCCAGTTTTGTTGCCAGAAGATCTTGATCCTCGCCGTATACCCCTATGTAGCCTATTACTATGTAACCATCCTTTGCCTCTTCGCATGAGCTTGCACCTGTTTGGGTTTTTTCTTCAAGTAGTTTCTCCCATTCTAGTGCACCAGAGGTGCTTGTTTTTACAACGAAACCTGAGGATCGATCACCGTTTATTGAATGCCCTGCTAGAAGAAAGCCGTTATCTGATGTTTGTATTATTTGATTACAGTACTCCTCGTTTTCACTGCCAAACGTTGAATTCCATTCCTCTTCTCCGTTTTCATCTACTTTAACCAACCAAAAATCTTCTCCTCCGTTTCCGTAAGAGGAGGTTCCACCTGCTAATGCGTATCCTCCATCATAGGTTTTTACAACCGACCTTCCTTCATCATCGCTTTTTCCGCCATAGGTTTTGTTCCATTGTTCATTTCCGTTTTCATCTATTTTTATCAGCCAGACATCGCTTTCTCCTGCCCCATAGGAGGTTGTGCTTCCCGTTATTATATAGCCGCCGTCAGCTGTTTTTTGTATTACTTTTCCTTCATCCCATCCTTTTCCGCCATAGGTTTTGTTCCATTGTTCATTTCCGTTTTCATCTATTTTTATCAGCCAGACATCGCTTTCTCCTGCTCCATAG
>JAGGZU010000113.1 GCA_021161865.1 Thermoplasmata archaeon | reverse complement strand
ATTTAAACCCAAATTAAGATATAAAAAAGATTTATTTAAAAAAACTTATAACCCCATTAAACCTTTTATTTATGGTGAGGAAAGTGAAAAAAAAGGTGAAAACTTTAGTATTATGTTTAACTGTCACAATAATGTTCCTAATCTCATTCAATGCTTCATCACAGTTTCAAAAACCCACCTTAAAAGAGGGGGATTACTGGTTTTATGAATTCCATGTTCTACCTGTAGAAAACATCAACTACTCATACTATGGAAACATAAACGTAACCGTAAAAGGAAAAACAACGGTAAACGTTGAGGGAACCGCATACCACACAATAACCTTGGTTGAAAACCACACCGTTACCCTAATACAAAACGGAAACACGGGCACAAGAAACTACATACTCACAAAATACCTCGACGAAAAAGGTCTTTCACTTATAATGTACACAAAAAATGTGACAAACACAGGGGAATACTTCACAAACTACATCAACCCTCCGCTGGCTTATCCTTGGCCTATAGAGACAGGAAAAAAATGGGATATCAACTACACCCGGAAAATCGTGGAAAAAAATGGTAACATCACCCTCACAAACTACACCTACAAATATAACTGCACAGGTACAAAAACAATAACAACAGATGCAGGAACCTTCAACTGTTATGTTGTAGAGATAACCTCCTCAGCCAGGGGTTACAAAAACAGAAGCGTAAGATACTACTCACCAGACGTTGGATACCAATACGTGAAGGAGGAAGAATATGCCAACGGAGAAATCTGGTTCGAAATAAACCTGCTTTCATTTGGACATATAAAAACAAATGATGAAACAAACAACAACACTGGTGAAAACAGTCAAAAAAACAACACACCTGGATTTGAAGCCTATACCTTAATAACAGCTGCAACCTCAGTATACATTGTAACAACACTGTTTAAGAAAAAACAGAAGTAACTTTTTTAATCAACTCATCAACCAAGAAACCTACACGCTCCTCAACCTCACTGGAAAGCTTCATACCATACGACACACTCTTTGGTTGAACGCCAAAAACAAAAACCTTTTTAGGCGAAGAATCCAGTTTTTTAAAAAAAGACAAAACCTTAAGGAAATCATCCTCATGAGATGACAAAACATTATCTGATGAAAAGGACTCGACTTCATCGAGTTTAAAAAACCTGTATGCCCCTGGTTTTCCACCGAAATCAACAGCATCCACAACAATAATGGTTTCAAAACGAGAAAAAACATGAACCAAACCCAAACCTCCTGTTCCACCATCTAAAATCTCAACACCTCTTGGTAGTTTAACTGAACACTCCCTGAGCCTCTCAATCAAAACTATGCCTACTCCATCATCGCCCCTCAATGGATTACCAAGCCCAACAACTGCAAAGGACGACATGATTATCTAACAAACTCAACCTTCAAGTAATGGGTTGAACAAGATATACATGGGTCGTAGGCCCTGACAAGCATCTCAAGGTTAAGTTCAATCTCCTTCTCAGGTTTATCAAGTAAACCGGGAACAAAAGCCTCCATATCCTTCTGAATGTTACCATGATTTTGATTGGTCGGAATAACACAATTAGCCTTCACACATCTACCTTCTTCATCAAACGTGTAATCATGAACAAGCAAACCCCTTGGCACCTCCACCAAACCAACTCCTCTGCCTTCCTTTACCTTAAAATCAACAGGTTTCTCCTCCCTAACCCCTCTATCAAGGAGTTGATCTATCCAGTTTATAGAGTCGTCGATGTTATGCATAAACTCTACAAGCTGCGCTACAGTGTTCATAAAAGGATTGAAACAAATAGGTTTAAGTTCAAATAAATCAGCTACATCTAAAGCATTTGACGACAACTGTTTACTGTTTATGTTGAACCTGGCGAGAGCGCCAACCATGTAAGACTCCCTGTTATGTTTCGTATACTTAGCGGTTGACTGAGGAACAACATACTCCTGCAACACATCCCTGTAGCTTCTATAATCCTGATGCTCTCCAGTATCGGTCGACGTGACAACACCATCATACAAAGCATACTCTTTGTTTGAACTCAACGCAATATACTCCGTTTCCCTACTAAAATCAGGTAGCCTGTCAGCGACTTTTTTAATAGCCTCAGCAACCTCCCAAGTCGTGTTTCTTTCTTCAACCAACCTTTTTCTCAACTCCATCAGCTGTTTCTCAGAAGGAGTTTTTGTGAAACCACCAACAACAAGAGTAAGAGGATGAGTTGTTCTACCGCAAACTAAATCAGACATCTCATTAGCCAACCTATGAAGCCTTATTATCTTAAGTAACACATCTTTATGCTCTGACTTTGCAAGTGGAAAAACACTTCCCACACCAAAAAGATCAGGAGCAGCAAGATAACCTATGTGTAGGATATGACTCTGCATGTTTTCAGCGTTAACCGCAAGATGCCTCAAAGCATAAGTCTGCTCAGAGACTTCAACACCAAAAGCATCTTCTGTTGCCTTCAACGAAGCCAAAGAATGCCCAATAGAACAAATACCGCAAATCCTTGAAGTAATAGGTTGAAGCTCCCAATAGTTCCTACCTCTAAGCATAGCCTCGAAAAACCTTGGTGCCTCAGAAACCTGCCACTCAACCTTCTCAACCCTGCCCTCCTTAACATTAAGGACAATATTACCATGACCCTCCACCCTAGTAACATGTTCAACGTTGATTGAAACGTTTTTACTCATTTCTCCTCCTCCCTCCCATAGTTAAACATTGTAAACCTATGCTTCAACTCATCATATGTTAAACCATACCTCTCAAGTATATCCTCAACACACCGAGTATCAGGTTCACTAAGTATCCCACGGCATCCATCACAGGCTCTGCCATTCGACGGGCATATGGCGTTACATCCAGCTCTAGTAATCGGACCAAGACAGAACTTACCGAGCTCAAACAAACAAACGTTCTCATTCTTCTTACACTCAACACACACCGGGTAGTTTGGAATATCAGGTTTCTTTCCCATAACCAAAGAAGTAATCACCTTCTTAATCTCCTCCCTAGGTGGAGGGCAACCATAAATATAGTAATCAACCTTAACAACCTCATCAACAGCTTTTGTTTTAAAAACATCAAAAAACTCATTACCCTCCAAATCAGCATCTCCATAAACCTCTTTGAGAACCTCATCAGGCTGCCACTGATTCCTAATCTTATTAACCCCGCCAATAGTTGCACAAGCACCAAAAGCAACAAGAACCTTAGCATTACTCCTAATCTTTTTCAGCCTCTCCTCATCCATCGGCCGCATAATAGAACCTTCAACAAACGCGATTTCATAGTCATCAGAATGCTCCTTCATAACCTCTCTAAAAGACACGACATCAACGATCTCAATCAAATCAAGAACCTCCTCCTCCAAGTTAGCAACCTGAAGTTCGCACCCCTCACAGCTTGCAAAATCAAAAAAAGCAACCCTTGGCTTACTCATGAAAACGCCTCCGGTAAATCCTTTATCTCACTATAGTTAAACACCGGTCCCTCCTTACAAACATAAACACCATTGATTTGACAATGACCACACTTACCCACACCACACTTCATCCTACGCTCCAAAGAAACATAGATGTTTTCATCTCTCACACCCATCGTATGCAAACATTTTATCACAAACTTGTACATCACAGGCGGTCCAACAACAACAGCTACAGTATTCTCAACATCCTTCCATCTCACCTGAGGAAACAAAGACGTAACCAAACCAACACAACCATCCCAACAAACCCCTTCTGGGCAAGTATCAACAGTGAGTTTAACAGTCACATCACTCTTCTTCTCCCACTCTTTTATCTCATCCATAAAAAGAACATCCTGAGGGGTTTTTGAACCATAAAGAACTGTAACCATGCCATAATCCTCCCGCTTTTTATCATCCAACACATAACATATCAACGACCTCATCGGAACCATACCGATGCCGCCAGCAACAAAAATAAGGTTCCTGCCCTCCAAGGCTTTAACATCAAACCCTCTACCAAAGGGTCCCCGTATACCTACCCTGTCACCGACCCTCATACTATGTAACCTGCTGGTAACATTACCGGCTCTTCTCACAACAAGCTCAAAGGAAGAGGATTTTTGTGGAGGTGAAGATATAGAAATAGGTGCCTCACCTACTCCAAAAACAGAGACCTCAACAAACTGACCGGGCTCATAAACCAGTGGCTCACCATCCTCCATCTCCAACTCAAAGAGCGTCTCCATCTCAGTAAGTTTCTCCATCCTTTTAATCACAGCATTCCTCGGCAGATAATCCGTTTCCTCAGCAGCTGCTTTAGACTCAGGGATACTAAACCTCAAAACACCCTCAGCTTCACTCTTCCTCTCAACAAGGCTGTTAATAACATCCAAGGGATCAGCTATATCTGGCAAACATGCTATAGCGCATCTACCGCAGCCAACACAAGCAACAAAACCATACCTCTCTGGGAGATACAAACCTTTCCTGTAAAAACGATGTCTGAACCTTTCAGACTTCTCCTTCCTGAAAACCTCACCGCTCGCTACCTTGCTGAAATCTGGGAGAAGGCAGCCATCCCAGGTTCTAACTCTAACACCATCCACAGTGTTAAGAGAAACCTCATCCTTAACGTCAAAACAGTAACAAGTTGGACAAACCATTGTACAGGAGCTGCACTGCAAACATTTTTCAGACAACTCCTTCCAAAGAGGATGATCATAAGAGTTACCTAAAACCTCACGCCACCTCTCCTTCTCAACCTTCAAAGAACGTTTATACTTACCTGGTAAAGCAGCCCTCAACTCCTCAACCCGTTTAACCTCCTTCTCACTTACATCTCTCAATTCAGAAGTATGTTTTTCAAGTAAAACCCTGCCCTTCTCAGACCCAACATCCACAACCACAGTATCCCCCAGGTCGGTAACCAACAAATCATAACCAGAAGAAACCACATGAGTTCCCATACTAGCAGCAAAAGACCTATCAGAGACATTCAAAATATCGGAACCGATAATAATCGTGTTCTCTCTTCTCTGCTTATAAAACCTATCAACATAAGAATTAAAATAAACCTTATCCATCTGCTGAAGAGCAACAATATCATAGGGATGAACACCAACAACAACCCTTGTCTTCCCATCTAACTTATGGGAAACAGAGTTTCTAGAAACATCAAACTTCAACAAAGTCTCATACTGCGGGAGAAAAAACTTCTTTGGCGGGAGAATAGTAACATCATAATCCAACCTAAGCTCAGATGAAGACTCAAGAGGTGCAAAAACAAAACGTTTACCTTTTGCCTTAACACCAAAAACATCCAAAGTATCATCAGAAATAAGATTGTCCAAAAACCTGAGGAAATCCTGTTTGCTCAAACTCTTCTTCATCCTGACACCTTCCAATGACACGAAAACCGAGGAGGGTATTTAACTAAATCATTTAATCTTTTCCCATTACTCTCCGCATATACTCCAGTAACTTCTGCAGAGATTTACCCCTATGAGAAAAACTATTTTTTTCCTTAACATCCATCTCACCAAAGGTTAAATTGGAACCCACTGGAACAAAAATCGGGTCATAACCAAAACCATTCGAACCCTTTTTCTCATACGATATCTCGCCCCGACACACTCCTCTAAAAACAACGGGTTCCTCCCCTGGCTCCTTGTATGCAACAACCGATCTGAACTCCGCAGATCTATCAACAACATTCTCCAGCAATTTAAGTATACCATCGCACCCAATACTCCTAAACACATAAGCAGAATAAACCCCTGGAAAACCCTTCAACGCATCAACAAAAAGACCCGCATCCTCAAGAAAAAAAGGTTCAGACAACTTATCACTAAGATACTCCACACCATAAAGAGCAACCTCCTCAAGAGTGTCAGCTTGAATCTCAGGGTAACCTCCACTGTACTGCCTCAACTCAACACCTATGCTCCTAAACTTCTCCTTAGCCTCCCTGAACTTTCCATTGTTATGGGTCACAAAAACAACGGTTTTCATCACCTATACCTCCCTCTACGTACTATCTCATCAATCTTCTTCTTAACTTCCATCACATCACCCTCATAAACAGAGGTGTAACCCTCAAAAACATGGTTAAAACAATCTGGGTACATGGAGTGAGCAGAAGAAAAAGCCTCCATGAGAACATGCAAATCAACACCCCTAGCCTCAACCTCACGATTCACCTCACCAAGCCCAAAGTCTATAAAATGCACCCTGCCATCAACAAATATCATATTCGAGGTAGTGATGTCACCATGAATTAAACCATTGTTATGAAGCCTTGCTATTGACTCACCAATGGCATAACAAAGACTTCTCCTCTCATCATCTGAAAGCTTTGGTATAAGCTCCTTCACCCTACTCCCTCTAAGATACCCCATAGTGATAGTAGCGTCAGCAAGATGAATATCATAAATTATGGGTACAGAAACACCCGCTTTTCTTGCCTCAAGCATAAGCTTAGCCTCTTCTCTAGTCCTATGCATCCTCAACCTTTTATCCAACTCAGGTAAACGATAACCTTTAGGAACCCTGTGTTTCTTAACCACATCCCTCCCCAAATAAGTTGACTTTATAATCTCTGCTTCAGCACCACGATAAATAACCTGTTCTACCTTCGCCATCTCACATCCACCATATCGGTTCTAAACCTTTGATCAACAAAACTCTCCTCAACCCGCATCCTAACCCCGCTTTTATGCATGAGCAGACCAGTCCAAGCAATCATAACCCCATTATCAACACACAAGGAATCATCTGGTACAAAAAAACTTGCACCCCTCTCCTCAGCCATCGTTTTCACCATACTCCTCAACCTACGGTTACAAGCAACACCACCGCCAAGCAAAACCTCATCCTTACCAACATGAGCCATAGCTCTCTCAGTAACCTCAGTAAGAGCAGCAAAAACAGTCTCCTGCACAGAATAACACACGTCCTCAATCCTTACACCCTTATCATAATACTGTTGAGCAGCAGTGAGTAAACCAGAAAAAGCAACATCCATACCCTTAATAGTGTAAGGTAAATCAACATACGTTTCTCCTTTTCTCGCCAACCTCTCAATGGCCGGTCCACTGGGAAAAGACAAACCCATGTACCTACCAAGTTTATCTAAACAATTACCTACACCGATGTCAAGGGTTTCACCAAAAACCCTATATCTGTGATTCGCAAAAGCAATAACCTGAGTGTTACCACCAGAAACATAAAGCAAAACAGGATCACCACAACCGGTTGTTCCTCTACCAATCTCAAGATGAGCAACACAATGATTAACACCCACAAGCGGTTTACCCAAAGAAAGAGCAAGAGCCCTCGCAGCAGTGGCAGCAGTCCTAAGACATGGACCCAAACCAGGACCCTGAGAAAAAGCAACAACCTCAACCTCCCCAGGCTCAACATCAGCCTCCTCAAAAGCTTTTTTAATCAACCCAGGCAGATGTTCAGCATGATGATTAGCCGCCTCCCTAGGATGAATACCACCCTTCACCGGATGATACATCCTACTAACCTTAGCAAGAACCCTACATCTACCATCATCATCCTCCACTACCCCAACACCAACAGTATGAGCAGTACCCTCAATTCCCAGAGAAAGCATCGAAATGAGAAAAGAAAAGGAGATTAAAAGAGTTTAGTTAAATTCTAGCTTTAAAGTAAAGTATTGCTGCTATTGCAACAACTGCAAGAACCGCAGCTGCAACAACAGGTAACCATTGAAAACCTTGACTCTCCTGAGACGTTATTTCACCATACGTCTCTACACCACCAGATGCCGGATCATAAACATAATCCACAGTTCCATCACCATCAGAATCAACAAGGTATTTACCGTCACTAGTTTCAGCCAAAGCAGTCTTTGTGCCACTAACAGGGTTGTAAAACACGTCATAAATTCCATCATCATCCGAGTCCACAAGATAATCAGATAGACCGTTAATCTCAACAATGGTTGAGTTCGTTTCATTCCTCACATCTGAACCAATCGCTGTCTCCACACTATCTGGTAAACCATCGTCATCATCATCATCGTCAACAGAATCAGGTACATGATCATCATCTGTATCCCTTGGAACACTAGTTGCATTCTCTGCATCCGTACCATACCATTTCTCTTCCTGGTCACTCCAACCGTCACCATCAGAATCACTTTCCAACACAACCAATGTATTAGATGTATCCGTTAAACCATCATCATCAGTAACAGTAAGTTTAACCGTGTAGCTTCCAGCCACAGTATAAACATGAGACGTATTTACCCCATGGCCCACACCTCCATCACCAAAACTCCAAGTGTACTTTGTAATGTTTCCATCAGGATCATAACTATCTGAGCCATCAAAAACAATAACGTGATTAGTTAAGCCATGATACGGTCCACCAGCGTTTGCCACAGGAAACTTCTTATCAACTGGTTTCTCAGCAACACTCACCGTGGTGCTGTTAATGCCGGTGAGAGCAGGCATACCATCATCAGTTACTGTGAGATTAACAGTGTATACACCTGATTTTGTATAAACATGTGTTGGACTTACACCATAACCAACGTCCCCATCACCAAAACTCCAAGTGTAATTAACAATGACACCATCAACATCATAACTGCCGTTACCATCAAAAGAAACAACAAAATTCACATAACCATTGTACGGTCCACCAGCATCAGCAACAGGAGGCATATTAGAGGGAGGTGGAGGTAACCCGCCTCCTCCACCCGCAGGTTTTGATTTAGTAGTGAAACTCCAAGTCTCAGATTTTGTTAAATACAGGCTGTCATTAACAACAACAAACCAACTATAGGTTTTAGAGTAGGATCTGCCGGACCAGGTAACTGATGCCGTACCGCCATTTGACACATTCGTAGCTATCCCAATAAGACCACCGGAGTTGTCATAAAACGAAACATTCATTGTGTCATTGTTTGGATCAAAAACTTGAACCTCTAACAAAGGCTTTACGGAAACTCCCTTGGAACCATCTGCTGGCTGAACACAAACCGCTTGATAAGGCCGTTTTCCCCAAGGACCAGTCAAAGGATACAAATCCTGATTAGAACCTCCGCTAATGTTGTAAGGTGAATCCACTATACCATCACTATCGTTATCATAAGCACCCTCACTAGCTTCATCAAAATCACTCCAGTAGTTACCTTCATGTAGAGTAGCGTTGTACCAGTTGTTGAGTGAATAATCATTTACATTCACTGTGTTATCAAT
>JAGGZU010000015.1 GCA_021161865.1 Thermoplasmata archaeon | reverse complement strand
TATACCTTGGCGCTTTTGGATCAGAGCCCCAGCCAGTTACCTGTGACTGGTTGTCGGTTTGCTGAGATACATTGAAAAAGAATGTATATTCTCCGCTGGTTGTTCCTCCACCATTTGTTTCATTGATTTTTGCCTCAAGTCCACCGCTGTCATTTATGAAATATAGTGCGACATATGCATTTGGATATGGATAACCAGTTGGACCTGTTACTGTCACAGTAAGCGTTACATTCTCGCCAATCACAAACTCCTCTGGAGAAATACTCACTATAGTACCATTGAGCTCCGAACCGCCAATGGTTATTGTCTGCTCATCACTTCCCCAGTCACCCCAGTCAACGCTTATTGTGATTTCTCCGCCATTAAGCGCCATCGTTGGAGTAAAGTTCACACACCAAGTGTTACCAACATAATCAACGCTACCAGGTATAGCAGTGTTGTACTCATCCAACGTTTTACTGCTCAACAACAAAGCGTTTCCTGAAAGGGTGATATTCTTCCTAGCATTAGCCTCACTAGCGTCACCAAGATAATCATGCTCCCTGTTAATCACCTGGAACTGAAGAGTGAGCGGCTGATCTCCGATCGCTGGAACCTCCGATATCTCGCCATCATTGTTTCCGTCACCATCATCAATAAGTTTAATCTGCACACCCGGAGCCTTCGTAACCTTAAACTTAACAGTACCATTCCACTCCTCAGAAGCATTACCCTCGTTGTTCTTAACTATCCTTACATACCAAGTACCGTTTGTACCCCATACTGTATCGTGGCTGTCTTTACCCCAGCTGTCACTGTATATACGGCAGTATCCATTCTCCCTGTCTATAGTGGTAATATTAGCGGTCACATCTTCCTTATCCTTGTTCAACACAACCACATTGTATGGAGTTGAAATATTGTTACCATCGTAATCCTTTATCGAAACATTCACTTCGCCATCAAAACTCCAGTACATGGTAGCGTTTGCCTCAGGTATAGACAACGTTGGCGTACCAGCAACTACAGTAAGGTTCACCATGTCAGCAGTGTACTCTGGTGGATCAAACGGACCACAATTATCCCAGTAATAGGTTGCCTCATTTGTTGTACCAGTCACACCAGTAGAGTTACGAATATGCATATCAGTCCAAATACTCGTATTACCGAAAGTGTTGTTGTAACCAGTACTGCCACCTTCTGCCCCATAGGTAAGGATTGGCGAATCAACATCCTTGTAAACAATAATGCTGTAAACACCAGCACCATAACTGTGAGTATAATCATACGGATTAAACGTCCAAGTACCAGAATCCATGAGTTCATGCCTTATAAGAGTACCATTAGTACCGTTATATCTTATATCGCACCATGCACCACCAACCTCTTGATCACCATGCTTCACAGTTATAGTAACACTCTCGTTCTTATCGTAATGTATCGTAGATGGTGAAACCGTTACAGTATAATATTTTGTTGAGTTCACCCAGAACCAACCCACAATATCCTGCCAACCGTTAACAGCGTTATGAACTTGCATAGCAGTCAAATTGGTTTTGTCAATGCTGAACTGATCCGATACAAACCACAGACCTGTTATATTAAGGTCAACATTCTCTGCCTTGCCAGCAGTGGTGAGTTCACCCCATTTCGTCCAGGTAACATTGTACTCATAACCAGTAACACCAGATACTCTCTTATAAACAGGATAATACAAGTAATAGTTGCTGCTACCAAAATCATTCAACTCAGTCTTGTTAAACTGAATCGTCACAGTGTTACCATAGTACAACTCACTTGTTGAAGTATTCACAAAATCGTTATCAGCACTGGTATCGCCTTCCCATTCGTCGATACCGATTGTTGCAACCGCTGGCATGATCACAGCTAGTGTAGACAATAGCATAGCCAACACTACAAACATGGCTAGTGTCTTGCTTCTCATATTCTCATTCATCTCTCTTTTCCCTCCTTAAATTCTTTTATCCTACCTTTCTCCTTTTCTTCCTTTCATTCCTCCTGCACGTCCAGATCCACACCGTGGATCACAGATGCAAAGGCTCGCCCGATATATCAACGGGTCATTAAATACTTTACGAACCTTCACGACGTGCCCTCACCGGACCTCTCCATCGTAAATGACTACCTTCTTTATAAAAGTTGCGATTTTGTCTCCTTAAGACTCTTTTACCTATCCTGTGGGGTGCTTATCTCATCCACTATTTTCACCCCTGCAGAGACACCGTCAATGGAGTGAATAACGGCACCGCACTCCTCGATCACCTGCTCCACAGCCTCATAGTTTATCCCAGTCCCTTCGATGGTTATCTTAACATTATCTGTATCCTTATCCACCTCTTGCAGAGAAATGTTGACACCAGATACCCCCTCAATATCGCCGATCTTCTGAGCAAGCTCAATGATCGAAGGCATATGCGGCTTCAAAACATCCAAGATTAAACGTTTTATTGCACTCAACTTATGCACCTACAAGAACAACAATCGCAAAACAGGTTAATAAAACCTGCTGAAAGTTTAAAATACACCAATAGATATTCGCCTTTTACAATCCCGCCTTAGCTCAGTCTGGCTGGAGCGGTCGGCTGTAGACCCCTACCGCGGAAACCGACAGGTCCCCGGTTCAAATCCGGGAGGCGGGACTACCTTATTATATCTAATATATAATCTAAGGTTCGATGGTACGGTCTCAGGCTGTTAAAATCGAAAAAAACAAGGGTGAAACAGTAAGAAAAAGGTTGAAGGAACTTGGGATGCTGAAAACACATCTTTTACCTAAAAAAAATGATGAAAACATCTTTCTACCAATACATGATGGAAAAAAAATAGGGTATCAGATTGTTGAAATGGATTTTGAAGAAAAAAAAAGAAAACCAAGGTCTTACAAGGATGTTTTAAACCTGCCACCAGAGCTACAGGAACTCCTTCCAACGTCCTATGACATCATAGGAGACATAGCACTCATCAAAATACCGGATGAAATCCTTGGTTACACCAAAGAAATAGGAAATGCAATACTCAGTGTTCACAAAAACGTAAAGGTTGTCTGTCTGAGTAAACCTGTTGCGGGAGAATATAGAACAAGGGATGTAGAGGTGATCGCTGGAGAAAAAAGAACAACAACCCTGCATAGAGAATACGGTGTTGAACTCTACCTGGATGTAGAAAAAACCTTTTTCTCACCAAGGCTTGCAGGAGAAAGACATAGAATCGCGGGTCTCGTCAAAAAAAATGAAACCGTTGTAGACATGTTCACCGGTGTAGCACCCTTTGCTATAATGGTGGCGAAACAGGGTTCACCAAAAATCGTTTATGCGATAGACAAAAATCCTGATGCCATAGAGTTTGCAAAGAAAAACGTTATTCATAACAGAGTTATCGACAAAGTTGAGGTAATTCAAGGTGACACACATGAGATTGTAAAGGAGTTTGTAGATAAAGGTGTGAAGGCTAATCGGATACTAATGAACCTGCCCTTTTCTGCTCAAAACTTTCTCAATGATGCTTTGCTGATAGCTGAAGATGGTTGTGTGATACATTACTATGATGTTCTTAATGAGGAAGAGATTGACAACCGTATCAGCTTCCTCAAAAAAACTTCAAAAAACGTTAAGTTAGAAGTGAAAAGCATAAGAACGATAAAAACGTATGCGCCGAGAGAGTTTTATACCTGTTTTGATATCACGGTTACACACATGCCGGCGTAGCTCAGCTGGAAGAGCGGCTGACTTGTAAAAACCCTTTAAAAAAGGGTTTTATCCCAAAAAAAAAGGGTTTCAAGGTATCAGCAGGTCAGGGGTTCAAATCCCTTCGCCGGCTCTACCCTCTTTTTCTCAAAACAACAAAGCAAATCATGACAGCTAAAACAACTGAGAAAAACTCAAACCCAGGGGTTTTTTTCTCCTCACTCACAACCACATACGTTGAAGAACTATCTGTTCCACCAGCATCATCGGTAACAGTCAATTTAACAATATAGGTGTCTGGCTTAGAATACACATGCTGCACCGTCTGCCCTTCTCCAGTTTCCCCATCACCAAAATCCCAAACATAACTCACAATACTACCATCAGGATCATAACTGTAGGATGCATCAAAAAGAACCTGCTCACCGACCTTAGCCTCATACGGTCCACCAGCATCAGCAACAGGCGCCTTATTAGTAGATGCTTCACCAATAACAGCTGAGGTAACAGCGGTGTCGCTAGTACCATCATTGTCTATAACCGTTAAAGTAACCGTGTAAGTCCCAGCCTCGCTATACGTATGGGTTGGTTTATCTGCAAGTATCTCACCGCTACCGTCACCAAAATTCCACCTGTAAAACGCTATGCTGCCATCAGGGTCATGGGATTTTGTCCCATCAAACTGAATAGCCTCATTCACCTCCCCACTGTACGGTCCACCAGGGTCAGCAACAGGTTTATTGTTTGTCGGTGGAATAGGAACAGTGGTGAACACCCAAATGTCGGAGGTTGCCTCAAGCTTAGAGTCGTTAACAACAACATACCACGCCATAACCGTGTTATAAGCCATGTGGAAGGAACAGGATGCTGTTCCACCACTTGGCACACCATGTCTTTCAGCGATAAGACTATCATCATCTGCCCTATAAAAATAGACTGTTAAACTGTCACTATCAGGATCAGAAACCTTAACCTGCAAGGTTGGAGTAAGGCCAACATTCGATGCCCCATCCTTCGGAGAAGGATCCGTTGGTTTATCAGGTGGTTTAAGAAAATTCCCAGTTGGATAATGATCAATGCCTCCACCAGAAATATGATACGGGTAATCACCTATACCATCAAGGTTCCTATCAACGTCATCATAGTTATCCCAATAATTACCAACAACACCGTTATCCCACTGATTACTGCCTTTCTCCAACGCATGCACTGTGTTTTTCAAAAACCTGTTCTCATAAACTAGGTTACCTGAACTACCAGAATCAGCATAAACACCGTAGGATGTTGAATCCTCAAAGATATTGCCATACACTTTGCATCCTAATCCAGCAAGGATTAAACCAATCCCGTTATCATCAAAGGTGTTGTTCCAAACCACGCCGTCATCGGATTTCATATCCAAACCATTAGCATTACCCGCTACTGTGTTTCTGAAAACAATGTTGTTGCTCCCAAGATAGAGATCAACGCCATCGAGATGATTATCTTGAATTGTATTGTTTGTGATGTTGAAACTACTACAACTCTGAGCATAAACCCCGAAACGATTGTTAAGCAACAGGTTCCCATAAACAATGGCGTTGTCAGAAGTTTGAAACTTAAGAGCGGCATCCGTGGCATTGGATATCTCGTTGTTAGTAAACGCATCATTCACCGAAGAATAAACATAAACACCTTTACCTCCAACAACAGTGTTACTCCCAATAGTGTCGCCATCAGAGGAATCCAAATAAACACCCCATGTGTCACCAGTAACATTTATCGTGTTACCCTGAATTGTGACAACATCAGAGGTAACGTACACTGCTGCAACCCGACAACCACTACCAGCCTTTATATTGAAATCCTCCAAAGTAACAAAATCAGCGGATATTTCAATAGTATACCTATGTTTAGCGTTCCTCCAAATCGTTGTATTGCCCTTATCCAAACCCTGCAAAGTAAGTTTCTTATCAATCGTTAAACTCTCATTGTATGTTCCAGAAAAAACATAAATAGTATCCCCATCCTCCGCAACATCAATAGCATGCTGAATAGTCTGATAAGGATGATCCACGCTTCCATCCCCAGTTGAATACGGGTAAGAACCATCAACATAAATGTCACGTGCCCCCACAGCAACCACAACAAAGATAAGGACAACACTCAACAGGAATAAAAGTAATACAGCATCAAATGTTCTTTTCACCACCATCCACCATTGTTATAGAAAACTACATATTTATGACTTTAGTTTTTCAAAACCGTTACTCACATGAAAAAAAACAGACGAGTCTGCATAGGAGGAACCTTCGACAGATTACACAAGGGACACAAGGCTTTAATAGACAAAGCCTTTGAAATCGCAGGTGAAAACGGCTGGGTTTTCATCGGAATAACAAAAGGAGAAATTGCAAACAAAAAAAAGGATGTACTGCCCTTTAACAAAAGAATACAAGATGTTAAAAAATACTTAAAAGAAAAAGGTTTCTACTCTCAGTCTGAAATACAACCCATCTACGACAAATACGGTCCATCTATCGAAGGAGACTTTGATGCAATCATTGTTTCACCGGAAACAGAAAAAGTTGCACAAGAGATAAACATGATAAGGAGAAAAAAGGGGAAAAAACCGCTTGAAATAATAAACATACCCTTTGTTTTAGCGGAGGATGATTCACCTGTCAGCTCAACCAGGATAAGAAAAAAAGAGATAAACCAAGAGGGGCATCTCTTGGAAAAAGATTAAAATAGCACCTCCCATTACAGGAGACGCAGGTGAAAAAACCATGGTTTATGCGATATTCGAGGTGAAAAAGGATCTCATTGGGAAGATAGATCAGGTTATACGAGATGATGTTGTGAGCAGACAAAGCATCACAACAAGAGACGCATCCTCCTTGGACTTAGATAAGGATGTAACCTATGTGAAAATAGAGGGAAGCGACAAAGGAGTAAAAAGAGCAGAGGAGCTATTCAAAGAAATAGGTGTAAAAAAACTTGCCAAAAAAAATGCAGACGAAATCAACGAAAAAATAATGTCGCAGGATGAGTCAGCAGCCACAGGAATGGGAATGATCTTCGACTAAAAACTCCAATACTCCTTAACCCTGTTCTTTACCTCATCAGCCACTTTCTTAGCATTGTTTGTCTCCTCAACCCTTTCACTGTAAGAAGGTTTTTTTCCAACCAAAACCTCAAGCTCAGTTAAAACAAGTCTGCCAAGCAGTTTAAGATTATAACCGCCTTCCAATGAACACAGTATCCGTGACTGCACCCCTTTAAACTTCTTTATTATCTCCGCGAAACAGTTTGCTGAGAGACTTAAACCGCCGAGCTGATCCAAATAATGAGAATCGAACCCTGCCGAAACAATAACCAGATCCGGTTTAAACTGCTCCGCGATGGGTAAAAAAACCTCATCAAGAAGAAATGTAACGGTTTCATCACCGCAACCCTTTGGAAGCGGTGCATTAATTGTAAACCCTCTGCCGTCCCCCTCACCAATCTCATCCACACTCCCAGTTCCAGGGTAATGCGGGGAGAGATGAAAGGACTGATAAAGAACATCATCTCTTTTATAAAAAATCTCCTGAGTGCCGTTACCATGATGCACATCATGATCAAAAATCAACACCCTTTTACCCTCACCTGCCACACTGTTTGCTGCAAGAGCAACGTTGTTAAAAAGACAGAAACCCATGGATTTAGTGCCAGTAGCATGATGCCCCGGTGGTCTAACCAACGCGAAACCATTCTCCACCTCACCCCTCAAAACATCGTGAGCAAGACCAACAACACCTCCCGCAGCAAGTTTAGCTATCTCAAAAGAACCAGGGCAAACATAGGTGTCAAAATCCACCCAGCCACTGGTCTCACTTAGCCGCCTTATATACTCTACCATCTCCTTGGAGTGAACCAAAAACAACTCCTCCTCACTGATTGAAGAAGGCTCCTTCATCCTCAACCTATCGACAATAGAAGAATCGTGTATCTCATCTATTATCACCCTCAGCCTCTCTGCATTCTCAGGGTGCGTGCTTTGATCATGTTCAAGAAACTTTTTGGAGTAAACCACCTCTGTGACCATGGGCTCTGGTAGTAAAACCCTTGTATATTAATTTGAAGGTTTAAGTAGTTGAAACGCATTGAGAAAAAAACATGGGAGAGACACTTCTTGGAGTATCACCAGAATACCTTTACATTCACAACAAAAAACCGCAAATGTTGGAGGATATACATAAACCTCATTTCCTAGTGTTTCCACCCTCGAACAAGAACGTTGAAAAAGAACGAGAAAAACTCATTGAGTCATGGAAAAAAGGAGAGGAAAACCCTCTCAAACATATAACAGACATTGGAGAGGTTGAGGAGTACCGTAGCTTCTGGGATTTCGAGAAAAAAAGAAAAGCGTTTCGTGTGTACGCGAAGAGATCCTTTCTCGTCCCTGAGATAAGCGACTACATCTTTTTCAACCATGACCTCTACACAGCTGAACATGACATACCCTATCATCAGAGGGTTCTAGTGGATCTCGCCGCTACCGACAAAGCATGGGTGCTGGATACAGAAGGTAAAAGAAAAAAACTGAGAATCCTTGTATACGATATAGAAACCACTGAGTTTGAAGAAGGACGAACAGATTTACCGATAGATATCATAGGCTACACCTCCCTCGACCTGTCAATAGAATCCGAGAAGGATCTGGAGAAAGAGGAGTTTAACTTTGAGGTTTTAGACTGGCCCTCAAATTGGATAGAAAATGAGATTACACAGGTTGTCGCCCGTAACAGGGATGAAGAGATAGACAACCTGTTAATGTTTTGCGACCTAGTTAAACAGCATCACATAATATCAGGTCACAACATAGCTGGTTTCGACAACATTCAAATACATGGGAGAATAGAAAAAATAATCTCAGAAAACGGAGGAAACCTATCTAAGGAGCAGCTGAAGACGTTTCAGCAGTTCTTGGCAAGATATGCAAAAAAGGATAAATCATTTCATTTTGGTGTCGGTTCAGAGATAGTTACGGTTCACCCAAGCACCTTCGACACCTACCTTGGAGTGCGAAAGTTTTACCCATACCTTGATGACTTTGGACTTAAATCCGTTGCCCCCTTCCTTGGCATAAAGATAGAGGGGCGAGTAAGATTGATGCCCAGTCAAATTAAAATGGATGAAAGAACACTACTCTACAACAAACATGATGTGCAGGAACAATGCGGCGTGACATTACATTTGTTGGAGCAAGCTCTGCCCTTAGCATTCACAACATGCATGCCTTTTGAGATGCTCCTTAGCTCCGGTGCAGTAAACATGTGGGACCATATGGCGATGATAAGAGCTGTACATCAGAAAAAAATCATGCCACCAGTTGCACGGGTGCTTCCTCTCTCCAAATCAATCATAGGTTTGTTTCCAGAATGGTCCACCAAAAGGGAGCTGGTGAAGGAGGGGAAAAAGAAAAGGGCTCAGGTTTCAAAGGATTTACTGAGGGTTCTGAAATACGGTGAGGAGATGCCCGACTGGGTTGAGTATCCTTCTGTTATATACAACAAATCAGCAAAAGACAAGGATGAGATGCTGAACTATCATATGCCAGGAGGTATGACCATAAAACCTGACAAAGAGGCGAACTCACATTTTGTTCCATGGTACCATGTTATAGTTGCTGATGTAGGAGCCATGTACCCAACCATCCTCAAAGCATTGAACATAGGGGCAGACACCGTGAAGCTTACGAGAAAAAACAAGGAACCCGACGCATGGGTATGGCTCAAATCTCTACCAAAAGAGTTTCTGAGAAACTATGATGTGGTTTGGCGAGACATTGGAGAAAACGAGAGGTTTGCAGACAAGGGTATAATGATTGGTGTGAGTATAGACAAAAACCCTGGTGTAGTCAACAGTGCAATGACCGGTATAATGAATGTGATAGCTAAAATCAAAAAGGAGTTGAGAAACGAGGAAGACTCTGAGAAGAAAAAGAGATTGAAGATGATCTACCAGAGTTTAAAGGGGGCTAGAAACGCTGGAACACACGGCATACTATCTGCACCATATGTATCTGGACGACAGTTCAACCTGTGGGGTGCTGCAGCGATAACAACAAAGGGACAGGAGATACTGTCAGATACTCTTCACAGGTTAAATCAAAAGGGTATAAGGATAGTGTATGGAGACACCGATGGCATATATCTTGGTTGTTCAAAATCCATGGGTAATGTTCCAAGGCTTGCAGCTGCGTTGGGTGTAAAAGAGGAACCTGACGAAAAGGCATGGATAACCCATCCAGATAAAGCCTTAGAAGCCATAAGGGAATGCACTGATCTCTGGAGGAAACAGCTTAACTACAGTGGGTTTGAACTGGAACCTGAGAAACACGATGCTATGATCTTTGTGAAACACAAAAACTACCTTATATTTGATGCAAAAAACAATGATGTTGAGGTGATCGCAAAAGGAAACAACTTCAAAGGTTCTGACAAAGCAAACATTGCACGAAAAGCGTTAGAGGAAATAATGAAAGAGGTGCTGCGAGAAAACCATCGTTGGGATGACGAAAAACAGGTGAGAAAACAAGTTAAAGACAGTATAAAAAAGGGGACAAGAGAGATGCTAAAAAAGCTGGATCTTACAAACGTTGATCTAGAGGATCTCACACTTGTTCAATCCGTGCAACCTGCAAAACGCTACCATAAAAATAGGGATGGTAGCATGTCAACCTATGGAAGAAGAGCGCAGGCACTTGAAGAACTAATTGGACAAAAAATAAGGTCAAGGGTAAAGTTTAAGTTTGTTGTAACAAAAAAACCCCTGCCTACTATATCGAATCCTTCGAAGAGTGGTGTAAAACCCATAGACTACATGTATCCTATAGAGCTAATAGGGGACCTCAAAGATATTGATCTAGATTGGTACAAAACAATGATAGAAAACTACATAAAGGGTGCATTTGGGCTCACAGACGTGATGGCGACTGAACAAAAAGGGCTTGACGCATGGATGTAAAAAAGGTTACACTTTTTTAACTCAACAACATTACAAGACTAAAAACAATAATCAACCATGTGAGGATGAGTATGAGGAGAGAAACTGCTCCTCTCATTTTATCCACAGCAGGAGTAACCATACTCTACCTTCTATCACTGATACTTCAACCACCACATGTTACCCTAGATGAGATACCATCCTTCGAAGGCGAAACAGTGGAGATAGCTGGGGTTGTCACCAGCGTGTACATCACCTCCTCAGGGAACCAAATAATAGGCTTGAGAAACATACAAAACGAACCTCCAGGTAACACAACCATTTTCTCCATGGACAAAATCGATGTTAACGTTGATGACATAATAAAAGCAAAGGGTTCAGTCCAGAAATACGAGGGAAAATGGGAGATTGTTGTTCACAACAAAAACAACGTGCAAATAATAAAGAGGATGAGTACACAAAAAACCAGTATATGGGTTGTTGCAACTGAACCAGAAAGATACATGAGCCTACCACTGTCACTAACTGGTGAAATCAAAAACCTAAAAATCTCCCGGAACACCTTCACGTTAACCAACAACGGTTACAGTATAACGGTTTTCTCCCCACCACAGTACCTTTTCAACCTCACCACAGGAGAACACGTAAAGGTTGACGGAAGACTCCTTTACGACGACAAAACCTTCTCCTACTACCTCCTAGGTGAAAGGGTGATCAAAGTTGACTGACCTAATCTTAATCATCCTATTATCAATAACAGGTTTACTGGTTGGATGCATCACGGGTTTAATACCTGGTTTACATGTCAACACAATATCAATGCTTCTGCTGTCATCAGTAAACGTTTTCATAATGCTACTAAACTGGTTAACAGAAAAAAGTCTGCTACTAATGGGTGTATTCATAGTCAGCGTATCCATAACCCACACGTTTGTGAACATAATACCAGCAACATTCCTTGGTGCCCCAGATGAAGATGAATCACTATCTGTTCTACCAGCGCATAAAATGCTTCTAAACGGACAGGGATATGAGGCTGTTGTTTTCTCAGCACTTGGAAGCTTCGGTGCATTACTAATTGGTGTACTCCTTATAATTCCTATCAAAATCATCTTAAGTGAACCCTTGAATTTTTATGAAACTATCAACGAAAACATGTTCTGGGTACTACTAGCCGTGGTTTTACTTATGCTTGGCACAGAAAAACCTAAACACGGCAAAAAACTGAAAAACTATATCCAAACACTGTTTGCAGCAACACTAACAGTACTACTCTCAGGGGTTTTCGGTTTAATAATACTTGACCTCCCAGTTAACTCACCATTTTCACTATCATCCTCCATACTTTTTCCAGCTCTCGCCGGCTTGTTCGGTATGTCAACACAAATACACTCTCTTCGTTTCCCAACCCCAATCCAAAAACAAAACATTGAAGACCCTCATTTAAAACCCGGTGAAAGAAAAAAATCCTTCGTCTCAATACTCACTGGAACACTCGCTGGCTCCTTCGTCTCCATCATACCTGGCGTGACACCAGCAACTGGAACCATAATAGCGTTAACAGCAAGAGGAGAAACCGACACAAAACAAGTCATCATAACCCTGTCAGCGGTGAACACCGTAAACGCTATACTCACTCTAGCTTTACTGTTTACCCTTCATAAAACCAGAAGCGGTGTAATAGTTACACTCTCAAACCTGCTACCTGTAGAAGAATGGACAAGATTCGCCCCACCTGTCCTGCTAATACACTTGTTGATCCCAATCATTGTTGCAGGATCACTAGCGTACCCTCTAACATGTTTTTTAGGTAAAAAAGTAGCGAAACACATCGATCTTATACCATACAACATACTTGTAAAAACCACAATCGTTGCTTTAACCACCCTAACCTTCATCTTCACAGGACTAACCGGTTTAGCTGTTTTATTCGTAGCAACAACCATAGGGTTACTTCCCATAACATTTGGAGTGAGAAGAAGCCACTGCATGGGCATACTCATTCTACCTTTAATGCTTCACTTCTTACCAACCTAAACACATCCTCCACGTACTCAGAAACATCAAAACCTTTTTTATGAGCAAAAAACAAAACAGCTACCTCCCTTATCACCTGCTTCTCCTCCATTATCCTCTCAATCTCAGAAAAAACCTGCTCCGAATCACCTGTTTCAAGTAACTGAGATAACAAAAAATCAATGTTTCTCTGCTCAACCACCTTCACCTGCTCAACCTCATCCTTTTTAAAAACAAAAACATCTGAGGAAGGTTTAAAATCCAAAGGGATTTCAACGTCATCCAAAGAAAAAACTGGTTTAACATACCCATTCTTCTCCTCAAGCAAACCCTTGTTAACAGCGTTGCTAAGAAAACCCTTCGCCTCATCAACCGTACACCACCTAAGATGCATAGAAAGAGCGAGATAAAACTCAGATTTTTTCATCTCCTCAACACCTGCTCTACGAAACACAAAAGCTATGACTCTTCTCATCTCATTAATCAACCTGTTCACCCCTCCAACTCAACTGGATAAACCAAACCTGCTAAACCGATCTCCTCACCTCTCCTTTCATCAACAAAACCCTTCTCCTTCTCCACAACAAAAACCGGTGTCTCAGCTGCTAAATCCCTCAAAAAACCTCTCTCCTTAAGACTAAGAGGATTTTTCACGTAAACAACAACACCTGTCCACTCACCATGCAAGTCACTCAACCTGTTACTCACCAACTCCTCAACATCAAACCCGCTGTACACCTCCACCTCCACAGCATCAAAAACCTTTGAAACATCATCACTGAAAAAAGGTTTCCTAATAGTGACTTTTTCAGCACCAGCTACAACAACATCCATAACATCCTCAAACCTTCTTGGAGAAGCATCCACCCACAGAGCTGCATACTCTCCAATCCTCTGATACAACTCTAAACTTGGTTTATTTCTCTTCATACCCCCTATATCAAACACATAAACATTATTCATATGCTCCATAAACTTATTCCAATCTCTCACCCTGAGTCCCTTGCTATCAAGAACATTGTCGTTGTTAACATAAATGAGAGGAATTACTTCCATAGTTTGCGTTAATAGAAACCCTAATAAAAAGATTGTTAATAGTAATCCCAGGAACGACATGATAGTGTTTTCCTACCATGAAAAATACAATGAATACGACCTTGGTCAGGATCACCCTTTGATAGGAGATAAACCCAGAAAAACACTTGATTTCTTCAAAGAAAAAAAACTGACTGATGAACTTGATATCTTTAAACCCGCAGAAGCAAAAGAAGAAGATCTACTTAAGGTTCACACCAAAGAGTTCATAGAAAAAATAAAACAACTCAGCAGAGAAGGAGGCTACCTTTCAATAGACACACCCGCACCCAAAGGCATATACGATGTAGCACGACTCGCTGTCGGTGGATCAATACTATCTGGAAAAAAACTTTTCGAGGGTTACAACATAGCCGTGAATCCTTTAGGCGGTTTCCACCATGCTGGTGTAAACCACTCATCAGGTTTCTGCTTCTTCAACGACATCGCAATAGCAATAGAGGTTTTAAAAGAAAAATATGACATAAAAAGGATTGCAATAATAGACCTTGACGTACATCATGCCAACGGCACACAAGAAATATTTTACAAAAGAAACGATGTTCTCCTCATATCCTTCCATCAGGATGGTAGAACACTTTACCCTGGAACCGGATTTGTGAACGAAACAGGGGAAAAGAAAGGAGAAGGTTACACCATCAACATGCCCTTTCCAAGGGGAGCTGGTGATGAAAGCTACCGGTACGCTTTCCTTGAGATAATTCCCAAGATTGTTAAACAGTTCGCTCCTCAACTAATCATATACCAGTCAGGAGTTGACACCCACCACTCAGACCCATTAGCAAACATACTTCTAACCTACCCCACCTACTATTTTTTTGCAGAGGAGATAAGAAAACTCTCAGAGGAAACCTGTAAAAAACTACTTGTTCTGTTTGGTGGAGGGTACAACAGCAGGGCAAGCATATACGCTTATTACAATATAATGTGTGGGTTAATGAAAAAAAATGATATAATAAATGAGAAAACTGTAAGAGATGTAAGGTTGGATGAGACTAAGAAGACTGTGAACGAAGTAAAGCAGACTATGTCGTGCTACTGGAGGATATGACCTCTTCCTTGTTTACTCCAAGTTTTTTCTCAGTCTCAGCAACCAACAACCTTGTTTTCATCACAGTATCAGGGTTTAAAGACATGCTGTCGATGCCGCACTCAACCAAAAACTCTGCAAACTCTGGGAAATCACTGGGTGCCTGACCGCAGATACCTATCTTCCTCCTTGGATTATGGGAATGCGCTACATCAATCACCTGTTTAACCAGTCTCTTTACAGCCTCATTACGTTCATCAAAAATATGCGCAACCAGATCGGAGTCTCTGTCCAACCCAAGAGTGAGTTGGGTTAAATCATTGCTTCCTATGCTGAAACCATCAAACACGTCAGCAAACTGATCTGCAACAACAACATTAGACGGTATCTCACACATCACATAAACCTCTAAACCGTTTTCCCCTTGTTTAAGACCGAACTCCTCCATAACCGCTATGACCTTCCGTCCCTCATCAGGTGTCCTGCAGAATGGAACCATCACCTTAACATTAGTTAAACCCATCTCATCTCTAACCTTCTTAATGGCTCTGCACTCAAGGGCAAACGCTGGCTTAAACTTCTCATCATAGTACCTTGATGCCCCACGCCATCCTATCATCGGGTTGTGCTCCAAAGGTTCATAAAGGTAACCGCCAACAAGGTTAGCATACTCGTTACTCTTAAAATCGGAGAGTCTAACTATAACATCGTTTGGGTAAAAAGCGGCGGCAATCTTACCGATACCTCTGGCGAGCACATCAACGAAGAAATCAGCCTTATTATCATAACCGTAACTCCGTTCCTCAATGGTTTTGACAACCTCTGCTATCTTAGAATCCTCCTTAGCCCTCTCCTTAAGCTTCTCATACTCAAGGAGAGCAAGTGGGTGAATACCAATGTAAGAGTTGATTATGAACTCCTCCCTAGCAAGACCAACACCATCATTCGGTATCTGCCCCTGCACAAAAGCCTTCTCAGGGACGCCAGCATTCATCATAATCTGAGTTTTAGTTCTAGGCAGGTTATCCAACTTCAACGTATCAACCCTGTACTTAAGGAGACCATCATAGATACGCCCAACGCCTTCAGAACAATCAACGGTCACCTTCTGCCCGGATTTAAGAACCTCAGTGGCGTTACCAGTCCCAATCACACATGGTATACCGAGCTCCCTTGAAATAATCGCAGCATGACAGGTTCTACCACCACTGTTTGTAACAATAGCAGCTGCAACCTTCATAATCGGCTCCCAATCAGGGTCAGTCATCTCAGTAACCAAAACCTGGCCCTTCCTGAACTTAGAAATCTCCTTAGCATCCCTTATAACATTAACCTCACCTTGACCAATCTTGCTACCTACTGCCTCACCCTCTGCAAGAATATCGCTTTTCTCCTCAAGAATATAGGTTTCAAGAACAGCCATCTCCTTCTGAGAGTGAACAGTCTCAGGTCTCGCCTGAACAATAAACAACTCGCCAGTTATTCCATCCTTAGCCCACTCCATATCCATAGGTTTGTTATAATGCTCCTCGATTATGCATGCCCAGTTTGCCAGTTTGAGTATCTCGTCATCGTTGATAACAAACTTCCTTCTATCCTCCAGGCTAACCTCCTGCTGCACCGTTCCCCTTTCCCCATAGACGAGCCTCTTTTCCTTGGAACCAAGTTTTTTCTCAATAATCGGTTTAAAACCTTTCTTCAAGGTTGGTTTAAACACATAAAACTGATCAGGGTTAACCGTACCTTGCACTACATTCTCACCTAAACCATAGGCGCCTGTGATGTAAACAACATCCTTGAAACCACTCTCAGTGTCAATAGAAAACATAACACCAGAAGAAGCAAGATCAGAGCGAACCATCTTCTGCACACCAACGGAAAGATAAACACTGAAATGATCAAAACCCTTATCCACCCTATAAGAGATGGCTCTATTTGTAAAAAGAGATGCAAAACACTCCCTCACCTTCTCAAGAAGCTCCTCTTCACCTCTAACATTCAAATACGTTTCCTGCTGCCCAGCAAAACTTGCATCAGGAAGATCCTCAGCGGTTGCACTGCTACGCACAGCAACATCAACGTTTTCACCATAACGTTTCTCCATCTCCCTGTAAAACTTCCTTATCTCCTCCTCCAACTCCTTTGGAAGTGGAGTGTTTTTAATCAAATTCCTTATCTTCTCTCCTCGCTCAGCAAGGTTATTAACATCATGGGTGTCAAGATCAGAGAGAATCTCTCTAATTTTCTTATCTATCCCTGCCTTCTCAACCGTGTACTTGTAAGCATAAGCGGTGATAGCGAAACCAGAGGGCACACTAACCCCTTTCTCACTAAGGCTCCTTATCATCTCGCCGAGTGAAGCGTTTTTTCCACCAACAAGTGGTACATCATCAATACCAAGTTCCTCAAACCATTTGATAAACACTTCTTCCATATCCATTACCTCTTAAACAATAGCTGGAGAACCCAGATAAAACAAGCAGTATTAAAACCTTGCCCCCATCATAATAGAGTTTTTATGAAACACTTTTTACTTCACCTGTCGAGCAGAACCTTTGATTTCATCAACAAAACGTTGTATAGCGTGCTCATACACTCCTTTCTTCACATCCTTAGCCTTCAAACCCATCACAGCAACCGGTTTCCTTTTACTCACCCTCTGCATCTCAGCAAAAACCTTCTCAGCATCCTCTGAACCCCTGCCGTATGTGCAAAAAAAGGCTACATTCTCAGGTAGATTCTGATTTAAATAAAGATATGTTCTAACAGCCGCTGAAAACGTACCCACCCAAACAGGGGTGCCAACAACCACTAGATTATACTCTGAGGGATCTCTACGAGTTGGTTTTATCGTGGTTAACCTCCTTTTAACAGCATCATACCCGGAGCGTAAGAAACCAATCGAACCCCTCCTGTTTTTTGTGTCAACAATCTCCTCACTATCACAACCCAAAGCCTCCACTAACCTTTCTGCAACAGCTTTTGTTGTACCTGTCCTTGAGTAAAACACAACAAGCGTTTTCATGACCGTTCAAAACAAGTAGCATCCTAAGTATGTTAACACTTTCGAAAAAGAGAAAAACGTTTGAGTTATTTGCGGCACACATGGATGAAAGGCTTCTCAAGGATAAGGTTCAACACATAGACATAAAAAACTTTGATACTACACCAATAATAGAACAGTTTGAAAAAACTGCTTTTCAAGCAAAAAACCTTGCGAACGCTGCAAAACTCTACAAAAAAATGCTGTCAGACAGGGACTGCAGTATAATACTATGCCTAGCAGGCTCTCTTTTCAGCGCAGGTTTAAAAAAAATCGTTTATGACCTCGTTGACAACAACATGGTGGACGTCATAGTTTCATCAGGGGCAATCATAGTCGACCAGGATTTTTTTGAAGCACTGGGTTTCAAACACTACCAGGGCACACCCCTCGTAGATGACGAAGAATTGTTTAGAAACAGGATAGACAGGATATACGACACGTTCATAGACGAAGATGAACTACGGGTTTGCGACATGACCATAGCGGAGATAGCTGACTCACTCACACCAGGTGCATACTCATCAAGAGAGTTCATACAGGCAATGGGGGAGTACCTAGAAAAGGAAGGTAAAGGAGAAGACTCTGTGGTTAGGCTTGCCTACAAAAAAAATCTTCCAATATTTGTTCCAGCTTTCTCAGACTGCAGCGCAGGTTTTGGTTTAGTTTACCATCAATGGCATAGAAAAAACAAACCCATGGTTCACATTGATTCAGCAAAAGATTTCCTTGAATTAACAAAAATAAAAATCAAATCCAAGGATACAGGCTTGTTCATGGTGAGTGGAGGTGTACCGAAAAACTTTGCTCAAGACGTTACTATAGCAGCTGATATTATAGGTGAAAACACGCCGATGCACAAGTATGCTATACAAATCACAGTAGCAGATGAACGCGACGGAGGTTTATCTGGCTCAACGTTGAAGGAGGCACACTCCTGGGGCAAGGTTGCCGACAGAAACACGCAGATGGTTTTCTCAGAAGCAACGATTGCTCTCCCTTTGATAGCCAGCTACGCCTATCACTCAGGTAACTGGAAAAAAACACGTGAAGCAAAAGAGTTCAACCTTATGTTGAGCGATTAAAAACTACTCCTCTACAAAAACCGCGGCAGCGATAACCGTTGTCCACTTCCCGTTTTTGTCACCAACAGCGGTCTGCGTCACACTACTTGTTTTAACGATTCTACCGCTCATCTTAAACTCCTGTTTACGTTCATCCCAGGCCTTCTCGATGTCAAAATCCAAACCAAGGGTTGTCGCAAGCATGGTCGCAGCCAGATCCTCAGCATAATCTCCCGCTTTCTTACTCACCTCACCGTAACTGTGATGCTCAGAAATGTAACCATAGGTGTTCCTGTCCTTAGGTATAGCAACACCGATTGATGCACCAATCAACCTGTTAGGCTCATTTGTTTCATTCTGCGATATCACACAGTAGGTTATCTCCCCTGGTTTAAGCTTCGCTATACCCTTCTCCCTTGATATAACCTTGCAGTTTGGTGGAATAATACTTGAAACCCTCACAATGTTACACATCTGTATACCAGCGTTTCTAAGGGCTAACTCAAAGGATTGCAAACGGTCACGGTGTCTACCGACGCCTTTTGTGAAAAACACGGTCTTCGGTACCATGCTCCAGGTATATTTACATTCAGATTTTAAAACTATCTATCAGTTACTTGTCATCATTAAGTTGTTTCTGCTTCTCCAAAAACGATTTCATAGCCTTATGAAGCTCAATCTCCTCCTTATGAAGCTCAACCTGCTCTTTTTGAAGTTCAACCTGCTCCTTCTGATATGGTGTTATAACGCTTCCCTGGATAAGCTCCTCAACTAGTTTCCTAATCTCACGATATGGGTAAACACCATGCAGTTCATAATAGCTTCTCGCCCTTGGGGTTTTCACCTCCTTACTGCCGCCTGCGAGACCGAAAATCCCTATCTTTTTACCCTGCGCTTCCACTCCACCAGCAGCAAAGGTTTGGTCAGATCCCAAGCCAAAACCTGACTGAGTGATTGGTATAATGGTTCCAAACCCAAAAATCTGACCGAGTATACTCTGTTCACCATCCACATCAGTTACCTTATCGTAACGGAGTGTTCTCTCACGTTTCTTAATAATTCCACCTCTAAATATTATACGTAAATCCGTTATAATGTACTTATGAGATTTAACATACGCAAACACTACCAAGAACATTAAACCAGCCATGCCTATGGAGTAAAGCAGTATGAAAAGCTTTACCAAACCAGTGTCATAAAGCCAACTGGTCTGCCATAAAACAAAGGTGCCCAACAGCAGTATGCCAACGTAGATGAAAAGTATACGCCACCGTATAGCAACAAGTGACGCTATAACACCAACAACCACAGTGACCAGCCACCAAACAGCGAGCAAAACAGCCCAGTCACCAAAAAAGGAGGTGTACTGAGAAAAGCTTGCCAGCCACCACAGCACAATACCCCATAGCAGTATGAAAAGCCACAGTGACTGCAGCCCCATAAATGACAAGGGATGCGGAGAAAGAATCTTTTTTATATGCTCATCTTTAAGGAAGATATCATCCTCGTTTTTCATCTTCAACATCCTCTCCTTTCCTTTGCCCTATCTTCGAAAACATTTTAAGCTTATTGGTCTCAAACTCGAGTAAGAGTATGCTGACAACAACGGTTGCAACAACGGTCAAAACCAATGACAAAGAGTACTGTAAACTGGTTGGAAAAACCAGGAAAAAAAGACGGAGTATTATGTACGAGACAACCGGCACAACGAACGGTAGAAAGCGTTTGTATGAGGGTAACAGGTCGCTTACCCTAAACATCATCACCAAAACATGGGCTGCTAAAATGGCCACAATAGCTATAATCGAAAGCCATCCAAGAAATGAAAAAAATATAACATAAAACTGTACTTTCAAAAGGAAAAAAAGATAAAAAATGATGTAAATTACTGCAATAGTTGCTATAACATAGACAGGATGATTTGTTAGCATTTTTTTAATCATCGACAGATCATAAAGCATACTTACCCTTCTTCTTTCCTCACCGATATAGCTTGGTCTTATACCAAGACCAAAAAACAGGAAAAGAACAAGAAAACCAACATGAAAAGGATTGAAAAGATCAAGGTTTATCAAAAACGTTAAAAAAGCTACACCAAACTGATGAAGAAGAGAACCAAAGGAAATCAACATACCTGAAAAAGTGAAACTATCATCCACCACAAGATTACTTAAAACAGCATAAACGTCTGGAGAAAACAACAGTAGAAGAAAAACAACAAAGGAGGGTATGAAAAAGGGGCCAAGAGTAAGAAAAAGATTTGCAATCCACTCAGGAACACCCTTCCTCTCCCTCTTCGGTGAAACTCTGCTATCATCAACGCTTAAAGAAAACTCAGCAACACCTATGCCGGTAAGAGTATAACCAGCGACATGCGCAATCGTTTGGAAGAGTACGCCCATGAAGTTTGAAAACCTGCACAATGCACCATGGTTCTCCCATATCTTAGAAAGCTGATGCTTCAAACTCTCAATCATCAGAAGCTGAATAAACCAAAACAGGATTAACGCCAAAAGAGGAGCAAGTGGAGCAAACACTAAAACATCAACCAAAGAGTAATCCATCAACATCCTCCTGCTAAGAAGCTTTTTAGTAATTAAAAAGTTGTCTATTCAACAACCTCAATATCAATCGAGTTTCCATGCCCATCATAACCTCTCCAAGAGTACTCGTCAAAGGGCATAGCAACGATAATATGAACCTTGCCTCTTTTAGAAAACAGTTGAAGATCAGCATCAGATGGTGTTGGGTTACCAGATGGATGACTGTGCACAGTACCCACAATCGAGTAATCGATTGGAAGCATAGCGAAATTAAATATAGCATGCCTATCACCCTCAACGGTACCAGGAAGCAAAATCACCTCAGTAATGAGGTTATCACGGGCACGAAGAAGAGCGCCAAACTCGTTTGGATAAGTAGACTTTGAGCTCTCCAAAATCATCTCCAAACATCTTTTTTTAATCCGCCAGTGAACAAAACCTGTTTCAGCTACCCTTCTTTTCTTCCAAAACAACGTATCTACCTAACCAGCTTCAATCTTACTGTTTGATAAAACGTTTCACCAAACCTTATAAATCTTGCTCTCGTCTCAGATAGAGTTATACACACCCTCTGTCCTGGATGCAGATCAAAGGAGTCTCTACCATCTACAACAAGTTTAGCGACCTTACTCTCACCAGCCAATTCAACACATACCCTCTTGTCAATCGGCACTATCCATGGACGGGTTGACAACCTGAATGGAGCAATGGGGGCGATAACAGCGGCATCCACCCGGGGATCCACAATGGGTCCACCAACACTCAACGCATACCCTGTAGCACCAGTAGGTGTAGCTATGATAACACCATCAGCCTTAAGCACATCAATCACTTCATCGTCAACAAATATGTTAAAATCAATTATCTTTGCAATAGTAGCAGTCTGCACCGTGACTTCATTTGCAGCATCAGGCAGCCTTTCCTCATCCAATAACACCTTAAGCTTCGCCCGTTCCTCAACATTGTAATCACCTTTGAGTAGTTTCTTAAGTCCACTCTCAGCATACTTTGCATCAACCTCAGTCAAAAAACCCATTGCACTGGAGTTAATAGCAAAAATAGGTTTATCGATTTCCTTAAGTGCAAACAGTATTGTACCATCACCACCAACGGTAACAACAACCTCCGCCTCCTTATTTATCTCAGCGGTTGAAAAGCCCTTTATACCAAGAGGCTTTGCGATCTTCGTCTCAGCAAAAACCTCACCGTTTTCCTTAATAAAACTATAAACCTCTTTCGCTATCCTCTCAACGGTTTTGTCATTCGGTTTAGCAACCAAACCCCATCTCATGTCTTTACCTCGCCTTAAGAAGTGGTTTCAACTTAGGTAACAAACTTGGATGTTTCGAAACCAGGGCTTTAATCAAACTAAGCGTACTCAACTCCTCAAAGTTGTAATCCTTCAAAGAATCAGCCAACATGTTGAGGGTTTTATCATCAAAACCTAACATGGTTTCTTTAACAACATAGTTCCTCTCAAATTTCCTGTAAAGCGTCTGCCTCAACCTCTCCTCATATTCAGACAACAACTCTTTATCAAACCTTTGCAACTCAACCGCTTTACCAATAGTTTCACCGGCCACCTTACCCGCCTCAATAGAAGCCATCAAACCACCACCAGTTATTGGGTCAACCTGACGTGCAGCATCGCCAACCAGAACAAGATTGTCTCTGGTGGCCTCAATAGGTTTTGCAACAGGCACCGCACCAGCAAGGAAACGAAGAGGTTCACCATCTTTTAAATCAGGATGAGAAGCGATAAACTCATCAAGTAAACGTTTAGCTTCACCAGGTTTACTTAAACTAGCAAGGACACCTATACCAACATTAGCAACATCCTTTCCTTTAGGAAAAACCCACACATAACCACCTGGAGCAATCTGCTTCCCGAGATAGAAATCCGAGTAACCCTCTTCAAAATCAACATTTGAAAGAGTGTACTGAGCGCAGGTCTCTAAATCATGGGGTTTCAAGGTCGTGTTAATCCCAGCCCATTTACCAACCCTGGACTCAACACCATCAGCACCAACAACTATATCTGCTTCAACATCAAACTCCTCACCAAAGCGCTTAATCCTAACACCTTTGATTCTTCCTCCATCCGTGATCAAACCCGTCGCCAAGGTGTTAACCAAAAGCTTTGCACCAGCCTTCAAAGCCCCACGTGCAAGCTCCTTATCAAAAAACTCCCTATTCAACACATAACCTGTCTCTGCACCAGCAAGTTCCGCAGATAATCTCACCATTGTTCTATCTGGTGAAAAAATCCTGGCACCAGCCATACTTGCAGCCTTCCACTTTGTTCCCTCAACCAGGTTATAGCTATCAACCTTCTTACTAATCCCCTCGGCACAAAGGACAGGAACACCTACCTCACTACGTCTTTCAACAATCAAAACCTTAGCGCCTCTCTCTGCAGCAAACCGTGCGGTAACACTCCCAGCAGGACCACTACCAACAACAACCACATCATACCTCATTTGGTAACCTCCTCAAAAGATATTGCAGCAACGGGACAGGTTTTAACACAGATGCCGCAACTTATACAACCTTTTTTATCAACAACCGCTTTACCGGCAACCAACATAATTGCATCCTCTGGACAAACAGAAACACATCCACCACAGGCTAAACATACCTCACGATTAACAACCGCTTTAGGCTTTCCCATATGATTCACCTCTCACTATCGCCGACGCTATCAGATGAGCAACCCTCAAAGGCTCAGGCACAACCCCTCGTATCGTGAACATCCTTATTATTTCTTCCGTCTCCTCTCTTGAAACACCGGATGAAGAAACATACACAGGGTTATGTTTCGTTTTAACCTCAAAAAGTACATTACTTTTGATAACCTCCCACCGTTTCTCCCAATCAACAAACTTACTTCTCAACGTTTTCTTCATGCTGTCAAAATCCGGTGGATCCCTCGTCAAGGTCACAACAGGAATGCCTGTCTCACGGTAGAGCATGTCAACATCAACCACGTTGAAACCACCCAATGCTACACCATCAAGCATGACAGCACGAAGTTGATCATGATGCCTCGTACGGTTTATCATGCCCACTAAAACTCCAGTGGCATCATCGCCGTCTACCGTGACCTCCTCCTTAAGCACACCCTCAATGTAACCACTGCCTCTCATCACAACACCAACAACAACAACCTTTTTTTGATCAAAAGTAAAAGGACCATCATCTATACCAATTACGCGAATCTGTTTTTTCATTACTCTGCCAAACAAAAAAACAGGTTTATTCTAAAAATAACTTTTGCACCCCAAGCTATAAAAGAGGAAGATCGCCGGTTACCTGATCAATCAAGTTGTTTGGTGCAGGGCCAACACCAAGCACCGTCCTTGTACCAGGTGGAACCTCAGTTAAACCCGCATCCGTGATAATCTCAGCAACTATGTCAAGTTTCTCTGCCTTTTTCTTTAACCCATAAAAACCCTCCTCACTCTCAACCTTAACAACAACCTTCTTACCCCCCTCACTCTGCCAAGCTTGAAACCATTTTGGTTTCTTCCTTTTAGTAGCTAAAGCGCAAACCACAGCAGCATGAGCAACCTGAACAGCAAGTTTACCCGGAGAAAGAGGTAAATCGCTACGGGTAACAACAACCATTTTGTAATCCACGTCTACTCCCCGGGTTTAGAATATTTACTCTGCCATTCCCTGCCAAGCTCCTCAGCCTTGTCAAAGCTTACAAGTCCCTTCACCTGCAAAACATCATCCTTCTCCTCGACATGTTTAAGAGGAACGCCAAGGTATTTACCTGATGTTTTAATGATAAGCACGTCATCATCAACGGATATACTTTCACCAAGTTTCTTGCCGGAGCCATCCACAACAAACCTAGAAATAAGGTCAGGCTTCTCCTCCTCCACCTGTTCAACGTTTTTCTTCCTCCTTGACAAAAAAAACAGGCCGCAAACACTCTCCAAAAACACTATCAACCCAGTTAATCCAGTAAACATTACCCCATCCATGATGTCACCGATTTTGTTATAAATCCATGCATGATACTTAAATCTAATGAAAATAAATGGGGATGCTACCATAATCGGCGGCGGTCCGATAGGCAGCAGCACAGCAGCATCACTTGCACAAAAAGGATACGATGTAACGGTTGTTGAACAAAAAAAGGAGATCGGAGTGCCATTGAAATGCGCAGGATTGGTCTCAAAAAGAGTTTTTGACCTTGTAAACATAGATGCAGAAACAGTAACACAAAACAAGCTCTACGGCGCATACATCCACTCACCCAAGGGAAAAACAGTTTTAATAAAAAATGACAAACCCCGTGCCTTTGCAATAGATAGAGTGCTGTTTGACAAAAGCCTTGCAGAGGTGGCGAAGAAAAACGGAGCTGTTTACCTGATGAACACAACGTTAGATGAAATAGAAAAAGGAAACGGTTTTTTGAAAACAAGGGTTAAACATGGCAACGAAAACACGTTCATCTCCTCAAAAATACTGATAGGAGCAGATGGTGCAAGATCAAAGGTTAGAAAAATGTTTAACCTCCCTGAGCCACAGGAGATGCTGCTAGGAATTGGGGCAGAGGTGGAAAACATTGACGTTGAACCGCAGTACGTGCACGTTTTTCTTGGTAAAAAAATAGCACCAGGTTTCTTCGCCTGGATAATACCAACAGAAAAAAATAAAGCACGCATAGGTTTAGGCTCCACACAACCCCTTCCAAAACCAGTTAAAACGCTGTTCAACGACCTCTTCAACTACCCCACCACAAAAAACTACCTTCAACATGCGGTGATAACCAACATAACAGCAGGAAACATACCGCTTGGCATCATAAACGAAACCGTTAAAGATAATGTTATGATAGTCGGTGATGCAGCGGCACAAGTTAAACCAATCTCAGGAGGAGGGTTATACACAGGTTTGCTCTCCTCAAAACACTGCTCAGAGGTTGCAGCAGAGGCCTTGGAGGAAAACAAACCCACATTTGATACTCTAAAAAAATACCATGAACTATGGACAAAAGACATAAAACGAGAGATAAGCTTCGGCATGAAGATACGTAAACGATTCATACACATGAACGACAATGAAATAGAACACTACTTCACCTATCTAGAGGATGAAACCATAATTTCAATAATATCACAGTACGGTGACATCGACTACCCCTCACGTCTCCTGTTCCCAATAATAAAAAACTCACCTAAACTTCTGCATCTACTACCAAAAATGATGCATCTACTTTTGTGATGGCGGTGTAGTTTCATCCTGTCTGTAAACTGGTAGAGCCCGCCGTCTCCTCCTACGAACCATAACAAGTATCACAACCAACAGTATAATAATCAACAAACCCACCAAACACGGTAGAAAAGTTAATACAACAAACATTGGAGAAGCTTTTAAAGAATACGAAATCACCCTTGTCTCATTTCCAGCGTTCTCATCAAAAACTATTTCGATAACCTCTCTGCCATCATCGGTTCTATTGATAAAAACACCTGTCTCATTACATAAAACATCCACACTCCTTG
Source organism: Thermoplasmata archaeon (assembly GCA_021161865.1). GTDB lineage: Archaea > Thermoplasmatota > E2 > DHVEG-1 > B18-G2 > B91-G9. The sequence goes on along the minus strand of JAGGZU010000015.1, from coordinate 10,012 downwards.
GGAGAACAACACGATACACCACCCTCTCACCAGGCACACCACTACAGACTATACTCTGATTCTCAACAACAAAGGAAAAGGGGATAAGCGAAAACCTGAAACCTGTGTTGTAGGATATATGGGTGTATGAAGGTACAGTAAAAGGTTTTTCGTCACTCATATCACTAACATCACCATCCCAACTCATACTCTCCCCAAGCTTATTCTTATCAATGTACGCCTTTACATCTGGGACACCAAACATACTGAGAAAATGCTGCTCAGCGGTTTTTTCCTGATTAGATAAAAACATCTGAAAACTCTCATCACTGAACACACCCTCCTCCAAACAAAGCCGCATAAGATCAGCGTTAATCTGAGAAATATGGATTTCGCGCGGTAAAACAAACTCTGCAGGTGGTTTAACATGATAAATGTTGTAGTACTCAGTTGCATCAACCGTGACAACGACATCGCTTTTACCGGTTAAAACACTGGTTAAATCAAGGTCAATACTCTTTAAATCACCCTCAACAACCCTTTCAACCCTCTCACCCTTATAATGTGGTGCACCACTACACCACAAAGAAGTGTTTAAAGGCGAAGAAAAATTCCAAGACACACCACCATTAACATCATCAGGCAACACAAGATGTGCGACAAAAGGATACCCCATATCCCCAACAGGTATACTATACTTAGACAACTCAACGGTTCCACCAGCGTAAACAAAACCCAACAAAGCACGTGCAGAGAGGTTACAAACCTTTAAATCTACATCATCCGAAACAACAGCTGACAAAGGAGGAGAAACATCCATCTTAGATGTATCATAGGGTTGAGAACAGTTTGATGTTGAAGAAACATTAACCTTAACAACAGGGTTGAACGTGATATTCAAAGAAGAACTCAACGACTCTTCAGCAACCTCCCTCAAAGGTTCAAAAACCTTAGAATAAAATTCATCCCAAGAGAACAAGCCCTCGTCAACAAACAACCTTACACCATCAGCTGGGATAAAGGACAAACCTGAAACAACAGAGGGAGGCTGAGTCAGTTTTGTTAAATTAACAGCATACACGTTAAATGTGCAGTTCAACCTTGTGTAACGCAGAGGTCTAAGATCGAAGGATACATCCATGGTTATACTCTCATGATCAAAACTTGAGGTGGGGTTCACGTACTTCAAAACAAAAGAACCATCCTCTGTTTTTTCCTCATTACCCTCCCAGTTCTCAACCTCCCAGGTTATTTCATCACCAGAGAGCGAAAGAATGCCGCCTTTCACCTCAGTTGTTCTCATAGCCTTTGGGAGAAAAAAACTGTAAGTTACATTCCAACCAACATCAGCAGAGAAACCAAAGGAATAAACAACCCGTCCACCCATGTCAAATATACCATTCACAAGATTACCTATGGATGTAATGTTTTCCACATCAAAAAAAGCAGGAGTTAAGGAAACACGGCAATCCATGTGAAACACCACCGGCGGATTAAAAGGGTTAACACCACCAGTTGAAGCTAAACTGTTTTCATCCACAGTTGGACGAGAGATCGTCAACTCACAATCATTAAAAACCTCCTCTAAAAGAGATTCCACACTGTTATACAACACCAGTTTAAAGGCGGCTCCATCCTCATCATACCTCTGCCTAATCTCCTCTGCACTATAACTCTCATCAAAAATCTTTATCTTATGAGCATTAAGTTTCACGTCAACATCAAAGACGGTTCCATTAACAACCATCAAATCAAAGGTTGCATCAACCCAAGTGTCAGAAGGAGTTGGAGACGAAGTAGCCTCGCCAGAGAAGGCAAAATGGTTTAAACAAAGTAAAACAACCAAAAGTAAAGACAGGAAAGATTTAGTAATACTTTTCCACACCACCATCAAACAGCTTAAAGGCGACAACCCTATATAAAAATAATCCGTCAGCAAAAGAGCTAAAAACACAATAACCATGTAGACTCTCTCATGTACATAATTGGGGGAAGTGCATCAAAAAACATAGCAGAAGACCTTTCAAAAATACTTGATCAACCGCTTGCTGACGTTACAATCAAACGGTTTATCGACAACGAATGCTACGTGAAAATAAACGATGATGTAAATGGCGAAGATGTGGTTATAGTGCAAACAACCTACCCTGACCGCAACATCATAGAAATGCTTCTTCTGCAGGATGCTGCTGTAGAGGCAAACGCGAAAACCGTGTTCCTTGTTATACCCTACTATGGCTATGCTCGTCAAGACAGGAAGTTCCAAGAGGGTGAACCGGTTAGTGCAAAGGCGATGGCTAAACACTTGGGTATGAATGCAAACGGGGTTGTAACGGTGGATCCACACAAAGACTACATACTTGATTTCTTCGACATCCCAGCGTACAACTGTTCTGCTGTACCGGAAATCGCCAAACATTTAAAAGAAAAAAAGGTTGAAATCGTGCTTGCTCCAGACAAAGGTGCTGCAGGTAGAGCAGAAAAAGCAGCTGAAATAATCGGTTGTGAACATGATTTTCTTGAGAAAAAAAGGATTGATGACAAAACCATAGAGATAAAAACAAAAAAACTCGATGTCAACGGTAAAACCGTTGCAATAATCGATGACATAATATCAACAGGTGGAACAATGGCAAAGGCGGTGAATGAGATGAAAAAACAAGGTGCAGAAGAGGTTTATGTCGCCTGCACCCACGGGCTTTTTGTTGGAAACGCTGCAGAGAAACTTGGTTCAGCAAAGGAGATACTCGCTACAGACACCATTATCACGGGTTTCAGTAAAATAAAGGTTGCACCTGTTATAGCTCCTGTGCTGAAAAAACAACTACTAGAATAATGTAAGTAAGGTATTTATAAGAAAATAGATTTACGGTTGTAACATTCTGGTGATCTTATGAGAAAACGTGCACAGAGGAGAATGCAAACACAAAAGATTGAGAATAGTAAAACCAGTAGAAGAAGCGGTTTGAGTTACAGTGAAAAACCTCCACGGCTGAAAAAAGAATGGCAAACCGCTTTGTTTCTTGGAGCCATCATACTTATAGTGATGTTTCTGACGAGCTACTTCAACTTCACATCAGGTATAGCATTTGGCAGCGGAAACTCACTGACTGATAAATTCTATCTCTCTGGTCCAGACCCTTACTACAACGCCAGGTTGATAGAAAAAACTGTAGAAACCGGCCGTTACCCATATCTTGGTGGGTTGTATGGTGGTTTGGATCCACTGCTAAACTACCCGATTGGTAGCTCTGGTGGTAGACCACCGCTTTTCAACATGTTAACCATAGGAGTATCAAGACTTCTGGTTCCGTTCATGAGCTCCGATGATGCATTAGGTTATTCTATGCAGTTTCTCCCAGCATTATATGGTGCATTACTTGTTATCCCAGTTTATTTCATTGGAAAAAGATTGTTTAACCGTAAAGTAGGATTAATTGCGGCTTTTCTTGTACCTCTTATTCCTGTTCACATCGGTTCAGGTCATGGAGCTGCTTACTCACTGTACGACCACGACTCATTTATCCTATTGCTTACAACCACAGCCTTCATGTTTCTAATATTCAGCCTTAAAGAAGAAGACACCAAGAGAAAACTGCTATATGCAATGTTTTCAGGTGTTTTCGTTGCAGGAGTGTCATTAACATGGGTCTCAGCTCAGTACATTTACGCGGTCATCTCACTCTACGCCATAGTGCAAATGATTATAGACATTGCGACCTCAAAAATAAACAAACACACCTTTATCTCAACAGTAACACCCCTTCTAACTGGCTACTTAATCACATTTCCCTTGTATTACATAAAATTTGGTTTCAAACCAATCCTACCATTTTACATTGTAGCCGGTGTCACAGTGTTTGGATTAATATACCTTGGACTGGGAAAAGCGAAGGTACCATGGATAATCTCTCTGCCTGCAATATTTGGCGTTGGAGCTGGGGCATTAATCTTCCTCTACATGATCAGAACCACAACCAACCCACTTCTTACACCATTAGCCTCTTTGTCAACAACAATCTTTGGAGGAGTGTACCATACCAAAGTTTCATTAACCATCGCAGAGGCTTCAACATTCGGCATAAGCAGAACGATAATGTCCTTTGGCCCAGCACTCTACCTGATGGCATGGCTAAGTTTAATTTACCTTCTCATATGGAAAAGAGTGCTACATAAACAGGAGCCTGCCGCGGTGTTCATCACACTATGGTTCCTACTAGAATCGTATCTCACAGCCTCAGCGGGTCGTTTCATAAATGATCTCGTACCTCTCGTGGCTCTCCTCTCAGGTGCACTGGTATGGTTCATGCTTTCAAAGTTCAACTACAAGCAGATGATAAAAAGCATAAAAAACATAGGAACACTCAGAGGAATAAAACGTGCAGTGAAACTGTCACATGTTTTTGGTATACTCTTCGTTGCCTTCCTCATACTTATACCCAATGCTTTTCTTTCCTTCGATGCTGCGGTGCCCCCATCTGAGAAAGGAAAGATTTTTAGCAAAGACTACAGAGGAGCCTTCGGTTTAGATTTACACACTGAGCAGTACTGGACTGACGCCTTCGACTGGCTTAAACAACAAAACAAAAACATAGAAAACGAAACCGATAAACCAGCTGTCATATCCTGGTGGGACTACGGGTTTTACTGTGTCTCAGCTGGAGACAACCCCACGGTGGCTGATAACTTCCAGGATGGCATACCACCTGCTGCAAACTTCCACACCTCGCAGAGTGAACAGGAGGCTGTTGCTGTCCTTATAGTTAGGCTTGCAGAAGGCGATATGCATAGACATGACGGAAAACTCTCACAGGGTGTGAAACAGGTTTTCACAAGCCATCTAGGTAACAACAGCACAGCCCTAATCCAAATACTTGAGGACCCAATCCACCATCAAAACTCCTCCTATGATACAGTAATAGGTAAAGAGTATGGTGGAAAAAAATACAAGGTTAGAAAAGACAACGCGATGTACCATGATGCAACCAAATTCCTAACGGATCATCTTGATGATGAAGGTATAACAATGCTGTACCGGGACCTTCAACTTGAGACCGGTAAAAGTATACGTTACTACGCGGTTGAAGGGTATGACGTCAACATCTTCAACGTCTTCACATTTCTCGCAGACAAAGGTGTTTTCAACTACGAAACCACAGAAGATGACTACTTTAAACTAATGTACAAGGATAAAAACGATAAAACGTATACAATAGATGAGGTTAAAAACCTTAGTAAAAAGATGACTCAACAGGAGATATATGATCTCCAGCTTAAACCATATGTTGAGAAAAAAGACCCATTTTTCAACTCAATGGTGTATAAAACCTATGTTGGAACAGTTGGAAAAGATGACTATCAGAAGTATACCTCCACAGGCTACTTCTTCCAACTCCTGCTGCTCAACAACCTGTATGGCCCAACGCAGGGTTTAAAACACTTTGTTGCAGAGTACATCTCACCAGTAACCAATGAGAAACCGCTTTACTTTAATAGAGCCAGTGAATGCCTTGGGATGCCGGCAGTGGTTATCGCAAAATACTATGAGGGAGCGAGGTTGAACTGCACTCTTAGATGTATGGACAAACCTATGCTGTCTGCAGCAGCGATTGAGAAAACACCAGATGGAACAAGCGTTGCAATAAAACATGATCTCACAGCAACAGATGAAAACGGCAGTTTCAGCCTGCTTGCCCCTGCTGGAAACGTAACTCTTCATCTTTACTTAGTACATGGAAGAAACGAGTACGTGATCAAGGATATAGTCTTCAACAGCACAACAGACCCAGATTACTACCCTATAACAGAGGATGAAGCCACCAGAAGACCTGGGGTCAACTACACCCGTTTTCTACACATAAACGTCAACAGCTCCTCACTATCGGGTTACGTCTTCGACGACATCAACGACAATGGAAGCTTTGATAAAAACATAGATACCCCATTAGCAAATGTGCAGATCAAACTTGAGGATCAAGTTAACCAAGGAACATACGTAGCCACCTCTAACGAAACCGGGTACTACCACCTGTCAAACCTTTTCCCAAGTATATACAAGCTGACCGCAACCTTAGATGGATTTGAGATATACAAAAACGAGAGTCTTTTCCTCAAACCAGATGAAAACACCTACAACGTAACTAAACCCAAGCCATCCAGCGTTGAGGGTATAATATTCTATGATGCCAACAACAACAGAGAGTATGATTCAGGCGAGGAGATGAAAAACGCGGATGTACAGCTCATCTACTCAAAAACCGGTGCAGTTATAGATTCCTCAATCACAAACTCAACCGGTTACTACAGGTTTAACAACCTTGTGCCTGGAGACTATAGGATAAACGCTACGATATTAAACACAACAAATGGCAGAGTAGCATATGAGGCAAGCGAGGATGTAACACTTAAAGCAAATGAAACACTAACAAAGAATATCTTCCTGTCACTTACACCAATACCTGTATCTGGTTACACAAAGAAACAGGAGAATGGTGCACCACTTTGGAATGTGACCATAGAATTCTCACCAGCTGTCGTGAAAAACAACACCGCTGAGTTTGCAACGGCTACATCAAATGAAAGCACTGGTTACTACACAGTTGATTTGAAACCAGGGGTTTACAATGTGTCAGCAAGTGTAATGGTTACAAACATAGAGACAAATAAGACAACAAAATACGAATACAAGGGTACTCTGTCATTGTCAATAGGGCAGGATCCAGTGAAAAACTTCAATATACTGCTAACAAAAGAGGAGGGTTAAAAAAACCCTCTCAAAGTTTTTTAACAATAAACCAATTACCCTACCAAGATGCTGTCGTTTGAGGAGGGAGTAGAGGCTGTTAGGTTTGCAAGAACTGTAGTGGACGCTACCGTTAAACATCAACCTGTTCCTGAGGTTAAACTCAGCGAAAAATTCAAACAAAAAAACGGTGCATTTGTCACACTTCTAACATTTCCCCGCCGTGATTTAAGGGGATGTATAGGTATACCTGAGCCGATAATGCGTTTAAAGGATGCTATCAAAGAAGCAGCGAGTTCCGCAACAAGAGACCCGAGGTTTCCACCAGTTGATAAAAGAGAACTCAATACAATCATAGTTGAGGTAACTATTCTCACAAAACCTGAGCTAATCAATGTTAAAAACCCCCGGGAATATTTATCAAAGATCGTTGTTGGTAGAGATGGTCTTATAGCTGAACAAGGGTTTTTCCGGGGTTTACTGCTTCCACAGGTTCCAGTTGAATACAACTGGGATACAGAGGAGTTTCTATCACAAACCTGCATGAAAGCAGGTTTACCACCTGATGCTTGGTTTGATAAAGACACCAAGATGTACAAGTTCTCCGGTCAAATATTTGCTGAAAAGAAGCCCTATGGAGATGTAGAGGAGAGGCGTATTGATAGAGAAGGTAATTGAGGGAAAAGCGTACGTCGACGGTGCATTTATAGAATGCTGCATTGGTGTAGAAGAGGAAAGGATAGTTGCTGTTAAAAAGGTGTTGAAAGGAGAAGAAACCATAAGGTTCAAAAAGGGTTTGATACTCCCTGCGGCTATTGATGTGCATGTGCATTTCAGAGAACCAGGTTTCCCTCAAAAAGAGGATTTTTCCACAGGTACAAAAGCTGCAGCATTTGGAGGAGTATCCTGTGTTCTTGATATGCCAAATACTAAACCACCAACAACAACATCAGCGTCATGCAGAGACAAGATTTCAATTGCTGAACGTAAAGCATACATAGACTTCGGCATCTACGCAGGCGTTACAAAGGAAAACCTTGAACAACTCTGTGATATATCAAAGGTAGCCTCTGCGTTCAAAGTGTACCTTGGGGGAAGCACAAATACCGAAGCCTTCAACATGGATTTACTCAATGTTCTTGCTTCTAAAACCCTTGAGAAGGTTTTTGCCTTTCATGCTGAAGACGAAAAATGTCTTTCCATGAACAGGATTAAAGAAAACAACCTCAGAGACCATGCTATAAGCAGGCCGGGTGAATGTGAAAAGAAAGCTGTGAAGGAAATACTAAGGGTTTTCTCCACATCAACAAATCATAGGGTACACATCTGTCATGTATCATCTGCTGCAACCATGAGCGACCTCACAAACAAACCAGAGTGGGTTACAGTTGGTGTAACACCTCATCACCTACTGCTTACATCTAAGGATAATTTAACGTTTAAAGAAACATACTATAAGGTTAACCCACCCCTACGTAGCCCAGTTGACAGGGATTCACTCTGGGACGCCATTATCAAAGGAACCATAGATGTTTTAGAATCCGATCATGCTCCTCATACCGTCGAGGAAAAGGAGCAGGAGTTTGAAAAGGCGCCAAGTGGCATACCTGGAACAGAAACAATGCTGCCCCTGATGCTCTACCAGTTCATAAAACGCGACATACCCCTCAGCAGACTAATATCCTTAGCCTGTGAGAAACCCGCGGAAACCTTTGGGATAAACAAGGGGAAGATAGAGCAAGGTAGAGACGCTGACTTCATAGTGGTCGACTTGAAAAGTATTATTAGTATAAAATCCGAGGAGTTGCATTCAAGATGCGGGTGGACGCCGTTTGAAGGTTTTCCAGCGGTGTTTCCAAAGGATGTTTTCGTTAGAGGAGAAAGAATCATAGAGAGTAGAGAACTTGTTGGGGAGAGAGGATTTGGAAGATTTGTGGAATCTGAAGGTTTAAGTAAGGAGAGTCCATAGCGGGGAGGAAATGAAAGGATCAACTGGGAAGGATAAGCCAATAATCCTATTTTTGAAGGGATTATTGATGGGAAGTGCAGACATAATACCTGGCATATCTGGTGGAACAATTGCTCTTATTACAGGTATATATGATGACCTTGTCTTTACCATCAAATCAATCGATCCTCGCTTCTTGGTTTATCCATTTTTAGCGTTATATAACAGAGATTATTTAAAGAAAGCAAAAAAAACTTTTTTTTCCATAGATTTCAAATTTCTTTTGCCGCTCGTTTTTGGCATAGCAACTGCCTTTCTCATACTTGCTCAAATTATACATTTTATGCTGGCTAACTATGATATCTACGTATATTCTTTTTTCCTTGGGTTGATAATTGCCTCTGCTGCCATCCTCTATATTAGAATGGAAAAGAGGAATCTGCTTTATCTAATACCTTTAACTCTTGGCATTATCTTGGCGTATGTGTTTCTAAGCCTATCAGAGATTCAGCTAAATCATTCTCTACCTGTAATCTTTGTATCGGGCATTGTATCCATATGTGCCATGATTCTCCCCGGAATTTCAGGAGCTTTTATAATGTTACTCCTTGGACAGTATAATTATATGATCAATGCTCTGAAGAGTTTTTCCGTGATTCCTATTACCGTATATCTAGCGGGTGCGATTATAGGCATAATTGCCTTCTCACATGTTCTTTCATTCCTTATAAAGAGATACAGGTTTGTTACCTTGTCATTTCTCATAGGTATTATGATAGGTGGTTTAAAGAGACCTTTGGATAGATTATTGATCAGCTCAAACCTTTTTTCAGTATCTACTATACTCTCTATATCTATCGGGATGTTTATGGTAATCGGAGTTGAATATCTGTACAAAAAGAGGGAGGGAAAATGGAGAGGGAGATCAAGCAACTCTCAATGAAAATTGCAAGGGGAATAGCAAGAGCTGTAAAAAAACTACAGTTTGGGGGCATAAATCTAGGTAGGAAAATAGGTATAGGAGCAGATGGTACAGCAACTGAGTACATAGACAAGATTGCAGAAGATATTGCCATAAAATATGTTAGAAAATCAAAAGTTGCTGTGAATATACTAAGTGAAGAAGCAGGATTTCTTGATTTTGGAGGGGAATATACACTTATCATTGATCCAATCGATGGTACAAGAAATGCAGTCAGAGGAATACCTTTCTACGCCACTTCTATAGCAGTAGGAAAAGACACATTGAATAGTGTTGAGTATGGTATAGTCATGAATATCCCAACTGGCGATACATACATAGCCGAAAAAGGTGAGGGAGTCTATCTCAACAACCGTCGCAT
>JAGGZU010000112.1 GCA_021161865.1 Thermoplasmata archaeon | reverse complement strand
TCTAAAATCTAATTCTTGACAGTCTCGGTTGTGGGATGAAAAACTGAATATATGAGAAAATGATTTTATAGTGAGAAAGGTTTACTGTAGAAAGGTGGTTTGAGGAGTTGATGGCTTTGAAAAGAAAGTCTGTTGTCCCTGGTGTTGTGGTGATGGTTTTTGGTCTTCTATTTTTTATGGTTGCAGTCTCTGATACTTTGTCTCTTCCTCCTACTAAGGTTATGCATTATGTGATTATTATTTTCACTCTTCTTGGGATAAACTTTGGTATTTCGTCTGGTAAGAAGCTGGCTTATGGTTTGCATGATAAAAACATCATTTTGAAAGACAGCGATGGGAAGGGTAGGGTCTCTTCGGCGGCGAATGTTGTTATGAGACGTTCTGTAACGTTTGTGTTTTTGACAATCCTTTTTTGGTCTTTGTTTGTTATTGTTTTAAGTTTTTTTTGGAACGCTTTAAGTGACACCTTGTTTTTTGGACAGGTACGTTGGTTTATGATATTTTCTATGGTTGTTCTCATCGTTGGTTCTTATCTTTTTTATAGAGCAAAAGTTTCTACGGTAACCAGTATGTTAACTTTTACTGGTAAAAGGATGAAACATACTACTGATATAGGGATTAAAACCTCTGCGGTTATGGATGATGCAGAGAATATGGGAGAGAATATAATGAAGAAAACCATGGGTAAACTGTTGCAGAAAAAACCATAGGTTTTTTATTACACATCGGCTATTTTATTTTGTAGCTGTATGCATCCTTTCTTTTACGTTTTTCTTTTAGGAATCTTTGTATGTACATCCCGCAGTTGCTACCAATCTTGTTTTCCTCAAGTTCCCCTACGCTCAGGATAACCTCATAACCCACCTGCCTTAGTTCCTCTATCAGTTCTTTAGTCTGTTTTGAGGGCTTAGAGTTTATGAGGCTTTCAACTTTGTTTTCCATGCTTTTAACGGTTGGGTTAACTGGTGTTATTTTTATGAGGAATTTCTTTGTGTCAAAGAACTCTATCAAAACGTTTGGGTCAACGGGTGCTTCTTTGGTTAAAGCAAAGTTCAAAGTTATTTTCCTGTCTCCTGATTTGTGAAACCGTTCTCCGTATGCTGCTATTTCCTTGAAACCCCATTTATTTATTGGTATAATACGGTCTCTAACGTTTTCATCTGTTGAATGTAGTGAGAACTGCAGTTGAAATCTGCCGTTCCCGTAAAGTTTTTCTTTTATCTCGAGTAATCTTTCAAAAAACTTTTTGTTTCCTTTTGGTGCCACCGTTGAGATGCATGGGAGAAGCCCTGGTGCATCATATATTTTTGGTAGTTCTTCAAGTACATCCAGTACGTTGGGGTTAAGGGAGGGTTCACCTACACGAGCAAACTGTATCTTTAGTTTTTTCACTGGAATTTTTCTGCTGGGAAACCGGTTGGTTATCATGTAATCTACTTGTCCTAGGATATCCTCCTTTGAGAGTCTGCCTCTGTACCATCCTCCTGCGTCGCAGAAGAGGCATCCAACTGGGCATCCATACAGTGTAGACACAATCAGAACCCATTTTTCGTTTCTTGGTAATGGTGGTTGTACTGATTCAACGAACTCAACAAGCCTGCCTTTTGTTGTCTCGGCTAGGTAGACTATGGCGATGTCCTCTCTCCCTGTTTTACCTACGAGTTTCATTGTGTTTCTTCCTTCATTTTCTGATGGATTTTCATGGCAGTGTATATGCCATCACCAACTGCTATTGACGCTTGTCTGTATCTATCGTTTTTGACATCTCCTGCCAAGAATAAAACCTTTTTATCAATCAGAGGTTTCTCTAAATTGATAAGCTGAGGTGAGTAGAAATCTTTTTGCGGTAGTCTACCAACGGCTGCTATTAAATAGTCTATCTCAAACCTTTTTCCATTATCTGTGTTTATCAGAAGACTTCGTTTTTTTCCTTTTTGTATGTTGATTATAGTAGTGTTTTCGTGGTAAGTGATTTTCGAGTTTTCTTCAACTTTCTCCCTGAGGAGAAGGAGCGCTTTAACAATGTTTCCTCGGTTGAGGATTGTTACTTTGTTGTTTTTTGACAGGTTGAGTGCGTAGTCAAATGCAGCGTCACCAGCTCCTATAACCATTACCTGTTTATTTTTTATCTGAAGAACAGGGTAAATTTCGTACAGTATCTTTTTCCTGAGAGTTTCAGGTAGTTTTTCTGCAACAGCAAGTTTTTTTGGTTTTGTACCAGTAGCAACCACCACAATGTTTTTTTTGTAAACGTTTTCTTTGGTTTGTATCAAAAACCTTTCATTGTCTTCCTCATAATCTAGATGCTCAACTTTTTCAAAGCGTACATCAACACCGTGTTTTTCTACATGTTTTTTGAGCAGCTCTACAAACATTAAACCGTTTATTCTCTGTGGGAAACCAAGGTAGTTTTCGATACTCCACGCGTTTTTTATTAGACCACCAATTTCGTTTTGTTCAAACAACAGAGGGTTTATGCCATGTCTTTTGAGTTGTACCGCGGTTGCTACACCTGCGGGTCCTCCGCCTATGACTGCTACTTCTTTGTTCATCCGTTTTAATTCTCCATTGTTTTTTGAATTACTTCTTTTGTTGTGATTGGTATTGCAAAACCATGGGCAAGGTTTACCAGTGTTGATAAATGAAATGTTTTGTTGTAGGTTGCTGTTCCATCAACCACGAAGAAGACATCAAAGCCTCTCATGAACGCTGACCGCGCTGTTGTTTCACAGCACAGGTGAGTCATTACTCCTGTTACAACAATCTGCTGCACGTTGTTGTTTTTCAACCGTTTGTTTAAATCGGTTTTGAGGAAAGCGTCATACTGTGTTTTGTTTATAACAGGTATTTTTTTGCTGAGGAGTTCCTCAGTTATCTGTGAGAGAGGGTTGTCTTTGGTTATTATGTCGTTCCACCAGCGGTTCATACTTTTTGCGTTGTTTTTTGTGTTAAGGTGTCTTGTTTGAACAACTGGTAACCCTTTTTTCAGGTAGGTGTTTTGTAATTTTTTTATTCTTGGAGTTATTGCCTTTGCGCTTGGAATAAAAGCGTGTGAGTTTTCATCTAAAAAGTATTTTTGCATGTCCAGTACAAGTAGTGCTGATTTTTCTGATTTAAAAACGACATTGTTTTTTTTAATGTAGGGTTTTGTTTTCTGCAAAAGTTTTTCAGCCTGTTGATCGATATTTTCTAGTGTATAGTATGTTTCTTTTGTTTGCATGATTATTTCGCTATCATTGCTCTTAACCAGTCTGCCACATTTTCTGCATGATCCGCTATGTCATCAACCCAGTCAGCGATTTTGAGTAAATGGTACACATCCATTGGATCCAGTTTTTTTTCAAGTTTGTAGATGCCTTTTGTCAACTCAAACTTTTTTTGGTCAGCCTTCCACTCATAGTCATGTACTTTGTGTATGAGTTTTTTTGTTTGTTCTCTTTCTTTTTTGACGAAGCTTGTCTCCACCAGGTCCCTTATGTTTTCCACGGCTTTTTCCATTGCTTCGACGGTTTTCATAACAAGTTTTGCATGTTCTATAAACTCCTCCTGCAGCTCCTTTGGGATTTTTGTGTGCCTCATGTCAAGCATGTTTGCAAGGTTCTCTGCATGATCAAGTATGGCATCTTGCTCCCTGAGTGCCCACAAAAATTTTCCTTTGTCAACAGGCATGAAGAGTGATGAGGGAAGATGATTTCTTATGTTGCTTTTTATGAGGTCTGCTTCATGTTCAAGTTCAGAGACCTTTTCAGATAATTCTGAAAAACCTTTGTAGTCTCCCTTGTAGTATCTACGCAGTCCGTCCCCTAGCAGGTCTATGCACTCTCTAACCTTCCCCATGTGTGCCAGTAGCTGATGGAAAGGTGATTTTCTTCTGAGTGTGTATGTTACAGGTGCTCTGAAACGTGTTTCTTTTTCACCCATTTTTTTCACCTCTAAATTCTTAACCTACTATTGCTCTTAGACATATATAAATTGCTGCTGAGAGTGCCGCGGCGGCAGGTACAGTAAGAAGCCATGAGTAGATTATCTTTTTTATAACCTTTAAATCCACTGCATCTAAACCTCTAGCGAGACCTACACCGATTACCGCACCAACAACAGTATGGGAAGTTGATATAGGCATTCCAAGTTTTGATGCTATCAGCACAGTGGTTGCAACTCCTAAATCAACAGAAAAACCTCTCGTGTTGGTAAGACTGGTTATTCTGTATCCAATGGTTTTCATTACCTTATGTCCCCATGTTAGGCAGCCCACACTTATTCCAACACCGCCTAATGCGAGTAGTGACACCGGGACGGGTGCAACAGGGTTGAGTACACCCTGGGTGGAGAGTGAGAATATTGCTGCCACTGGACCTATAGCGTTTGCAACATCGTTTGCTCCATGTGAAAATGCAACGTAGCAGGATGTTATTATCTGAAGTCGTCTGAAGATTTTTTCAACGGTTGCGTAATCCTCAGAGGATTTAGCCTTTATTTTTCTGAGGAAGTACGCGGAGATTATAGCAAATAGCACACCTGCTGCAGAAGCCATGAGGAGAATAACCCTGTAATCCTGTAGGTTAAGCATCTCGCTGAGGTTGGTTTTTAGGAACAAGGAGGAGGTTATGAGAAAGGCTGTTACACCTATTATCCCTGGCCCAACGATTTTTGCAGCCTCAACAGGTTTATCTTTGGCGAAGATTAGTTTAACAATGATTTTGAAAACAATGAATGCCAGTGCGCATCCTACAAAGGGCGATAGAACCCAGCTTGATGCGACTTCTCCAAGTTTCACCCAGTTGACTGAGGTGGTGCCACCAGCTATTAAACCAAAACCAACAAGTGCACCTATGACTGAGTGCGTTGTTGATATAGGCATTTCCTTCCATGTTGAGAGCATAACGAATATTGAGGCTGCCAGTAACGATGCTATGAATCCAAACAGTAAGGCATGTGAGTCTCCTATGATGTTGGGGTTGACTATGTTGCCTTTTATTGTTTGGGTTACATGCGACCCCACAAAGACTGCTCCTATGAAGTTCAGCACACCGGCGATGAGAACAGCTTGTCGGAAGGTTATGGCTTTTGCCCCTACTGCTGTGGCCATCGAGTTTGCTACATCGTTGGCGCCGATGTTCCAAGCCATGTAGAAGCCTATTGCTCCTGCACCACCAATGATGAGCAGCAGTATTGGGTCCACCTTCAGCCTCCCGCTGAAGGGTATAGTGGGTGGGTAAATAAGTATTGCGAAAAATATGTAGTTTTTGTGTTTTTAATGGACTATATTCTTATGTCACGGTCGTAGTATCTGTTGATGCAGGAGCCATCCTCGAGATTGAATTTTATCATTTTTTTGTGTTTTTCTTTTCCTATGTCAACTACGGTTACTGTGATTTGTTTTTCCTCGATATCTATGAGGTTGAATGTATTGCCGAAGTGTGCTCTTGTTCTGTTGCATGAGAATGTGCCGGCGTTTACAAGCAGTGTTTTGTGGATTTTTACCCCGTATGGTACATGTCGGTGTCCCATCAACACGAGAGGTACTTGGTTTCTGAGGATTATGTCAAGTGTTTCTCCTGCATCCTCTATTATATTTTTTTCTCTACCAGAATTTGGTATTGGGACTAGGTGATGGTGGAAACCGATGATTGTCATGTGTTTCTGCATTTTGATGCCCGCTTCTATTAAACGGTGTCTTCCTACTCCAAGTCTCCCATCATCTTTATCTGGTTCACTTGATGCTAATCCAACCAGTGTGATTTCATCAAACTCTTTTATGAAGGTGGCGTCACCGAAGAATTCTGGGAAGAGTTTGAATCCAAGGTTTCTCTCATCATGGTTTCCAGGCACTATTGCTTTTTCTCCGTTGAGTGTGGTGAGGGATTTTTTTGCCAGTTTGTATTCTGATAGTAATCCATCAGTTGTTAGGTCACCTGATATGAAAATGAGGTCTGGTTTGGTTTTGTTTACGATTTCAACTCCTTTTTCGAACATTTTTTTGTTAAAATCTGTGCCGTAGTTTACGTGTATATCTGAGATATGAGCGATTCTCATGTTGGGTGGCATTGTTGAGTTGGTTTATATTTGTTTGTTCAGTCTGTTTTTGTTTCTATGGTTATTTCAGGTGGGGCTGTGAGGTGTCGTTTCACACTACATTGCTCTGCTACCCTTATGATTGCTTCAATGTATTTTTTTGGAAATGTGGAAGGTAAATCTATTGTTATTTTGATTCTGGTTATTCTTCTTAGTGTTGGGTTCCATTCCTCGTGTAGGTAAAGTTTTATGTCTTTGGTTGGGATTTTTCTTTGTTCGCAGAATTTGAGTACGTAGTATCCTGTGCAGGTTCCTATTGATGCTATAAATAAGTCGAAAGGGGAGGGTGCCTTTCCTTCTCCGCCATCCTGTTTTGGTTGGTCGGTTAGTATTTTTAAGCCATTGTAGTTTGCTTCCACCTTTTGTCCACCTGGGAATGCTATTTCCATCATGCTCGCGAGCATGTTTTTTGTTTCTATAAAACCTTTGTTTTTAGTTTTCTTTATGAAAGTCAAAAAAACACAATTTTTTTATATTGGTTGAGATGAAATATTGTTCTCTATTAAATTTACTGGTTTTTTCTCTTATGTTCTTCTTAATAGGGTTGTTCTTGTTGTGTAGGAGTTGGTTTTTGGTGTGGCGTTGCCAGGTAAAAATTGCATAAATTTTATATAACAAATTAAAAAGAAACTATTATATAATATTAGAACCATATACTAATACATACAGAAAATGCTAAAGGGGGAACCTACCTTGAAAACCAGCAAAATAGCAATATACAAGCCAAAAGTTCTACTAATAAAAAGGGTTAGGAAACTAATTCCTATCTTGATTATTGTCGTCCTTCTCTCAGCCTCTTTTTCGCCAGCCATCCTAGCAAAAAAAGCCATAAAAGACTCTTCACAGGTGCACAGAATAAAAACATTAACCAACGACAGCCATGCAGACAAACCAGTTAAAACAATGTTTGTCAAACTAGCAGAGAGACTGGTAGAAAGGTTCCCCAAACTCGCGTCTCTCCCAATCTTCCAGAGGATTTTAAATGATAACAACAGCAGTTTAGGTGATAGTTCAAGTTCAGATGACTCAAACAAAGGTTTTATGGATAAGTTCTTAGATAACCATCCTAAAATAAAATCTAACCCAATCTTCCAGAGATTTCTGGATGACGAGGAACAATCAAATAGCGGTGAGACGCCCACAAACAACGGATATTATACTGGAGGCTCCGGAGGTAACAACGATGGGTCCATGGTGTTTGAATATGGGGATATATCTAGTTTAGGGGATGTAAATGGGACAGACAACTCAACCAAATATGTGATCCCAGAGGCAGGTCATCTTCAGATCTCAGGTAACGTCTCCATGGAGATAGCCAACGGAATGTTTTACATACAAAACCATACGGTACTTCTCTCAGGTAAATTTTACCTGGAAAGCGAAGATGACTCCATCAATATCTGGTGGAACCTAACACAGGGTTTCTTCAAAATAAACGGTAGCAGACATTTCGAAATAAAAAACCTGTATTTTGATGTTGATGGTAAGCTGATTGTTAACATCAACTCCCTAATAATCATAGACAGCCAAGGTTACTTCACCATTGATCGGTTTGGTAACGATGGAGGATTGTTTTTCAACGGTGTAAGAGAGTTAAACGGTGTCTCAGTCAACATTAATGTGGAGAAAAACAATGTAACATTCAGCGGTTCCTTCGACCTGTCAAGCACAAACCAGGCCAAGGGTTTCAAAATATACTGGGGTGAAAACGGTTTCTCCACAGGTGGATCCTACAACGGTTACACGCAACTTGATATCCATGATTTGCATATTGTTTACAGTGACTATGAGGTCTCCGCAGGTTTAGCCAGCATACGAAGCTCAACAAACATTGAGTTCAAAGAAACAGATGTAAACACATTATGTTCCATTGTCTCAGATGACTTTGAATTGTCAGACTTGTACCTAAAATATGGTAACAAAACCCTTTTTGTTAACCATGTAAACGTTCACGGTTCAATCAATCTCACTCTTAACATCGATGGTACAGGTGACGAATTTGTTACAGCAGAAGCAGGACACGTGATTATAACAGGAAACACGGTGATGAACGTCAACACAACAGTTACTGTTAACGGAACAATAGTTAAACTGCAGGGTGAGTTCAGAGTAAAAACCAGCAGTGACAGCATAAACATATGGTGGAACACCACACAGGGTTTCCTCAAAATAACCTCGACGTCTCTATCCGTTTTAGGAAACCTTCATGTTTCCATAGGAGAAGACTGGTTGGATTTAAACTTGGGCGATATTGTGATGAACTCAGGAGCATCCATAACTTTAGATAGGGTGAACGGTCACTCGCATCTAAAGTTTGACGGCATCATCAATTTAAGAGGTTTTACTCTTAATGGAGATATAAAGGATAACTCAATCGAACTTTATGTAGGTTCCATCTACTTTGGAGCAAATGGAAACGTTGATTTATTCTGGAACAACGGAACCAGCAACGTTACTGCCTACGCGCACTGTGACTATGGGTTGACCATTCATAACATCAGTTTTTCTGCTGCTGGTATAACTGGAAAGATATCCGTAATCTCTCTTCAGGGTAACTGGAGGTTAGAGTATAACACGGATTATCTCCTGTTTACTCTCAGTGGCTCCATAAAGATAAGTGGTTTTTCACTTGCTATGTCCTCTGAGGATGCTGATGTAAGTGAAATAAGAATAAGTTACCTTTCAGCCTCAGGGTCTGTAAAGATACTTGTAAAGGGCGGCATCATTGAATTATGGTTATCTGGAGGCAGTTCTCTTTCTATAGGTAAAAGCCCTGTTGGCCCCGTTAGCTTAGCCGCAGGTGGGAGACTCCACGCAATTATAGATTTAGCCACCGGGGAGATTCATGGTGATTTTGGTTTCGGTGGCTGGGTAACCCTCATGGGTATAGGTGCAGTTTTTAGCGGTCAAGGGTACTTCTACCTTGAGGGTGACTGGTTCAGAGTGAGAATGTTCATGAGTATCTATGCAACACTTTCCATGACATTCTCCTTTCACATACAGAACATATCCATATATGTTGATGTGTGGGCTGAGGCATGGGCAAGCGCTTGGGCATCTGTCGACATCAACTTAAAAACCGGCGAGGTTAAATTTAGATATGGTTTCGGCATAAACAGCGTTCATGCAGTGGTGAATGGAATCTATGGTGAAGGGACAAATGTTTCTATACCGACTAAGTACTTTACGTTGAAAATGGACACCTTTCTGTTGGATGCCAGAGATGCGGAGATATCCGTATGGATACCAGGTTTGTATATAATGGGTGCAAGGTTTTCAGGTCGTGTTCCAGCCACGGTTGAGATTCGTAACCTCACGATGATGTCAACAACCAACCTCAGTAAGGCTCCGATGATGCTCAACATAGACCGTATTTACGCAAAAGGAGACTTTGTAATTAAACCAAGCACCATGGATGAAATCATTATAGAGGGTGATGCTCATATAGCTCTGCAAAACCTGGTTTTAAATGCTGCTAACGCCACAGACAGTAACACAACATTCAACATCAACCTTTTCATAGACAGAATCTCATTGGACAGCGGTCAGATCAACATAAGCATTAACAACGTTCTCTACGCACCGGAGGTATCAATAACAGCCACAGGCGCTTCTGTTGAGATCTCAGATATAGGGTTCTCAGGCAATGTTACCATACCTGGGGAGGAGGATAATTCGTTTTTGTCGTTGGATTTCGAGACATCGATGGACTCGGTTGCTTTAGAAAACGGTGAACTCTCTATTTCCATGAAACTCGGCAGTGACTTTGATATTACCCGTCTGGATATAGAGGGATCAGGCACCATAACGGTATCGGGCATTAGCATAGGCGGTCAAGCAGCCAACGAAACCGCAGCCCTTGGATTTATATCCGCATCAATAGATAACATCACCTTAGATGAAAGTTTCTCTATAAACTACGCGGAGGGTAACCTTACTGTGGAGGCATCAGCTGCGTTAACCATAGAGGATGTGGATATAAACGGAGAATTCGGAGACACTCCATTTGGCGCTTCCTTACAAACAGCAGATTTCACTTTAGCGGGATCACTTAATGTTTACAGCAACGGAACGGTTGAAGCAGAATGCGAAGGATCCCTGGTTGTGGAGGGGGTCACAGTGTCAATAGGTGAAGAGGAAGTGACGATAGAGAATATCAACATAGAGTTTGGAGGTAGCTTCAAGGCTATTCCAGGTGAAACAGAGGATGAACCACCAGTGTTTGAGGTTAACGGTCACGTTGAGTGGAACATAACAGGAGGCATTGAATCAGAGGGAGAGGTGGATGTAGATGGAGACATAATCATTCAAATTCAGAATGATTCAGATGGAAATATAACCCTTATCAACATCAGTTTTGACGGCAGGGTGAACATGAATGTTTCACTTAATGGTTTTTTCCCAGGCATGGGTAATTTCTCTATAGACATACAGAACTATTCAGGCGAGGGAATGTTCAAATTCTACTGGAATGCAACCGATGGACGGATGTACATGAACAACTTTCTCGATGCAACTTGGGACAACTTCAGTTTCTCATTGTTCGACGGTTTCATTAACGGAGATATACACCAGTTTTATGGAGACATAACTATAGAAAACCTCACTCTTGATAGAGATATTCTAAACAATTTAAAGTCGGTTCTTAATGCTTTGAATGAAAGTGGTCTCAACGGATTTGGGGATCCAGACAACTGGACCATACACAGTGAAACCGGGTATCAAACCGTGTTTGGATTCAGCTTCTCTAGTGAGGTTGGAGAGAACATTGAGGGCGACATAAATGTTGGTCAGTTTGGAATCCAGAAATTATACTGTGAGCCAGGTACCTCTGGAAGGTTTGAGGTGAATGTAGATGAGGAAGGTAATTTCAACATTACATTTACCACCACATCAGGTTATGCAGAGATTGACTTCTCTTATGATCTATACCTCTTCGGCTCACCAGTTAAGCTCAAATTTAATTTGAACAGTGACGACAAGTACGTTGATATACCTCTTGGTGATGTTCTCAGATTCCTTGATGACATCCAGGATAAGGAGTGGAGCGATCTTAGTGAGGACTTCCCAGATGTCCTTAGAGCTTTAGGATCCTTGAAGTCTATTATTGCTCTGTATGATGGGAGGGAAACCTCCTTCTATGAATGGTTAAAAGGTGTACTTCAGAATATACTTGACCAAGGTGACATTCCTGATTGGGTTCGTGATAAACTTGAGGATCTCATAGATTGGCTTGAAGAGAATGATGATACCAATGACGAGTCGTGTTTCCTCGCTGGAACAAAGATTGCTATGGCTGATGGGTCACTTAGGAGTATTGAGAAGATTAGAGTTGGAGATCTCGTGAAATCTTATGATCCAGATGGTGGCGAGTTCAGGATTGGTGTCGTCACAGAGGTGTTCCATCACTCTCCTGAGGAAATGCCGGATTGCTATCTTGTCATTAACGGTGATCTCAGGGTTACTCCGAACCATCCAGTGTTTGTTGATGGTAGATGGATTGATGCAGGTGAACTAAAGATAGGTGATGTGTTTGGTGGAAACATCATTTACTCTATTGAAAGAATTTATCGGAGAGTTCCAACCTATAACTTTGAGGTTGAGCCTTATCATACTTACAGTGTGGTGTGGGGTAGCGGTGTTGCTTCTGTTGTCCACAACGCTATGGCTCAGAAGAATGCAAGTGAAGTGAAGCAGGTGGTGACTGGTGACAAACATCAACACAAATCCTGTTTCCTCAGAGGTACAAAGATTGAGATGGCAGATGGATCATCCAAACGTATTGAGGACATCAGGGTTGGAGACCTTGTTAAATCCTATGATTCCAAGTATGGTAGATGGAGGGTTGGTGTTGTTACTCAGGTGTTCCATCATTCTCCAAGTGAGATGACCGATTATTATCTTGTTTTGAACCATGATCTTAGAGTTACACCGAACCATCCAGTGTTTGTTGATGGTAGATGGGTTGATGCGGGTGAACTAAAGATAGGTGACGTGTTTGGCGGTAACCTGATAACCTCAATAGAAAGGGTTTACAGTAGGGTTCCGACATACAATTTTGAGGTTGAACCATATCATACCTACAATGTGGTTTGGGGTGGGGATTCCTCTTCTGTTGTTCACAACGCTATGGCTCAGAAGAATGTTAGTGTGGTTCTGAAGCAAGCAGGCATCTCTGGGGACAAATATCAGTCAGCTTCTGTTAAAGCGGATGCTGGTGCAAAGACTAAGGTGGAGATCTCCAAGAAGCTTGTTGTCAACGGCACGAAGAAGATTGTGATCAATAAGGTTGTTCATGTGGTCCCAAAAACCTATGAGAACAAGAAGGGTCAGAAGGTTAAGTTGGATGATATCACAGTGGTTGTTAACGAGAACGGAGAGTACAGTGTCCAGAAGAAACAGCAGAGTGGTAAGGTTGTTACTGTGAAGAAGGGTTTGAAATCCTCGGAGGAGGTTGTTAACTATATTGAGAAATCTGTTGTAAATAAAGATTCCAGCAGCAGTCATCAAAACAGCAATAACAACAATAACAACGATGATGAGGATGATGAGGATGATGACGATGACGACGATGAGACTTGTTGTTTCCCTGCTGGTACTATGATTACTATGGCTGATGGTGAGTTGAAACCTATCGAAAAGGTGAGGGTAGGGGACTTTGTGTTGTCGTATGATGTTAAGGATCATAGAGCAACGGTTTGTAAGGTTCTTGAGACTGTGGCTCCAGTACGTGCAGGTGTTTACAGTATAAACAACGGTCTTGTTTATGTTACGGATGATCACCCGTTTTACACGTTAAAGAAAAACGGTTACGTTGGTTGGGCTGCTATAAACCCAGAGCGTACAAAACAGGGCTATAGTATGAGCGTGCTTCCTCTTGAGGTTGGCGACAAACTTTTCACACAGGACGGTAGATGGATTGCCGTCCAATCTATAGAGTATAAACCAGGCCCTATACAGACTTATAACCTTGAGGATGTCTCCGGTAAAAGCACGTTTTTCGCAAACGGTTTGCTGGTGCATAACGCTGTTCAGTGTGTGGATTCCTCAGAAACGGTTGAGAACGATGATAGTAACGACAACGGTGGAGTATCTTACAGTTACTATGATGAGTCCTCTGGTTCGTTGTGTTGCGAAACGTTGATGTTTGATGATACAGATGACGAGGGTGATTCTAAGGTTACTGTTGATGTTCCATTGGAGTTTGACGGCTCCGGTACATACATAGCGGATAAGGGTAAGGAGAAGGTTAACGTTGCTATTTCAGGTGTTGTTTCCTCAACTAAGGTTGTGATGGCTGATGGTTCTGTTAAAAATGTTGAGAGTCTTAGAAGCGGTGACTTGGTTAAATCGTTTGATCCCGTTAAGAAAAGGATTGTTAACGCTCGTGTTACAGGGGTGAGTAGGCACAGTGTGGATGATGGTGGTTACGTTGTTGTGAGATTCACATCTGGTTACGTGAAGAATGAGCATAGGACGTATGATAAACCCGTGTACCCGAATGTGAGAAATGCTGCAGAGGCGCTTGTTGTTTCTCACTTTGATAGCAGGGTTACCCCAGACAGGGTGATTGATGTTTCAAACGATTTACCGATGGGTGAACTTAGGGTTACGCCTGATACTCTTGTTTATGTTAAACTGAGTTCAGGTGTGTATAAGGAGATTGCTGCAGGTGGGCTGAAACCAGGTTGCAGAATCTTAAGTGTTGATGGTAGAGAGTTAAGTGTACAGTCGGTACAGAGGGTGTTTAAGAAGACGGTGGTGTACACTGTTGATGTTGGGGAATATGATGCCTATTTCGCCAACGGAGTTTTGGTTAATGGCAAAACCTCTGATGGCCAAAGGGATACCCCTAAGATAGATGAGAATGAGATAGTAACCTACATCTGGGATTTCGGTGATGGAACAGTGGCCTATGGTGAAAAACCAAGGCATGTTTTTCATGCGGATGTTCCGTTGGATGGATACAAAGCTGATGAATCAGGGTTCTGCGTGGCATCCTTTGATGGTCCAAAAACGGATTTAAGGGATGTAGACGCAGGTAGAATTCCAGGAGACACAAGGATTTCCAAATACCCGTGGACGCCTTCTCAACCAACGATTACTAAGAAAACAACTACTGGTGGAAACGGTAAACCAACGGTTGAACCAGTGTATGAGCTGAAAGAGGTTACTTACCCGGTTACATTGATAGCGATAGACAAGTATGGTCGTGTTGGTGTTGACACCACTGAGGTGACTGTGACGGTTCCGATTCCAGTGGCACTCCCACTTGATGGTTACATTAAGGATGTTGGTTACAAGAACATTGAGGATGTTAAAGTAGGGGACTGGGTTAAAACCATTGATTTGAAGAGTAAAAGGATTGTTGATGCAAAGGTTACTGAGGTTGTTCATCATACTGCGGCTGAGGCTGGTAGCTATTATTTGTTAGTCAAGTTTACACCAGAGTTGAACAGGATGGGTAAGGTTCCGAAGCAGCAGTATGTGGACTCAGTTTCGTCTATTGGAGATTATACTCTCGAGGTTGCTCCTGATCACCCGGTATGTGTTGTTACATCTCCAGTGACGTCTGCTGGTGGTTTATCGTACAAGTGGGTTCTTGCTCGTAATCTGAGAGTTGGTGATGTAACGTATAGTGTAACAGGTGAAAGGGTTGTTGTTTCATCTATTCAGAAGGTGTATAAAAGGGTGGACACTTATAACATCAGAGTTGAAACGTATGGTACATACTTTGCAGACGGTGTTCTTGTTCAGGATAAAACGTTTTCGACTGTTCATTCTAGTAACATTGGTTTCCTTGCTGGTACGCAAGTGCTTGTTTCGAAAGGTCGTTTAAATAGAGATGTTTTGGATGATGTGAAGGATCCAGTGGTTAACAGGGGAGACCCTGATGTACCTGGTTACCCAAATGTTAAGATAGATGAAATCTATTCTCCTCATTCTTTTTAATCATTTTTTCGATTCTTTGAGTATGTTGATACTATGTTGTTGCAACATTTGATAAAAATATATTTCTCTTATTTTACGTTATGTTAAATAACCTCGTGTTGCGTTATTTGTTTAGTGAATCTATTAATGTTGCCTGTTCAGGGTACTGCGAAGTTATTTGTGGATAAATAAGATATATTGTGCATCCCATTACATTTTTTTTGGGATGTTGGGATGCACAACCAAATTG
>JAGGZU010000051.1 GCA_021161865.1 Thermoplasmata archaeon | reverse complement strand
ACCCATATTACCGAGATTGTTAGGGAGAGGAGCGGTAGAACTATGTATGATAGTCTTCTGAATGATATTAGGAGGATTATCATTATGATTATGAAGATTGATGGTCCTATGATGCTGTTTGCTTGACTTGTGACCTCATTTATTTGTGCTGAGACTACACCGTCACCTGTTGCCTGCACTGAAACATAAGGGTATTCTTTGTCAAGTTCTTTGACATACTTCACTATTTTTTTGTTGACAGCATTTGTTTTCTTGTAGTCCTCCATGTTGTTGAGTTGCAGTATTATTAGGCTTGCAGATGGTTTTTTGTTTTTTTCGTAGTCTTTTGATAGAAAACTTTGTGCATTTACCTGTATATCCTTGAAGAAGGATGGTTTTATAAATAGGATTGGATTGGATTTTTCTTTATCTGGTGCAGTGTCTATGTTAACCCATTGCATCTCCATGTCCTTTGTTGAAATCATGTCCGGTAATGGTATGGTTTGGTTTCCTGTGTTCATCATTTTTTGGTAGTCTTCCCAAGTCATGCCTGTGAGTTGTTTTAGTAGTTTTTCTCCGGCTTTGCCGAGTATTGGTCTATTATGGATTTTTTCTAAGGTTTCCATTAGGAATGTTGAGTCTACAGCGACTCGATTCCAGGGTAGCTTCAAAAAACGGGTTTGATAGCATCTTGTTCCAATGGTGAAGTTGGTTAGTTTCGCTGGTAACGCAAATGAACCGAACTGTGGTGCAACCCCGAACATGCCGAGTTCTTCTCTTGGAACGTTTATGTGTATTGAGTTTTTAGGGTAATCAAATGTGATGTTTGCTTTGTCGAGAACTATTGGATATGACTGGTTTCCTCCAGGTGGTTTTATCCACAGGTAAACTTGTTTTTTGTAGGTGTTGAAAAGTTGTTTGTCTCTAAGTTGGTTGTAAAGGAGTTGAAGGTTTGGTATAGGTTTTTTGCCAATCACCCATAGTGGGTTTTTTGGTTCGATGTGTGCAGCTATCTCGTAGTCCATGTTCATTTCTTTTGATGGCAGTATCAGGTTGTTGAAGTGTATGTACCATTCTATTGCGTTTGTGGAGAGTATTGGCGGTTTTAGTGTTGATTGAAAGTGTTTGAGGTCGTAGACTTGTATTGTGAATGTTATGGTTGTGTTGTTGTATTTTATGTAACCGTTTTTTATGTCCATGCTGTTAACCTGTTTCCCTTTTGATAGGTGAGTGTAGTGTACGTAGTCTATGGGTTCGTTTGGGTCGTCGTTGTTAAGTAGTATGATTGTGCTGTTTGTTTGGTCTGAAAAAAGGTCGTTTATTACGGTTTGTATTTCTTGTTTTGTGCAGTTTTCAAAGCCTGTTCCGTACTCCATCCAGCAGAGTTGATCTACGAATGTGGCTATGCCTACCGAGGTGTTTACTTCTGTCATCGCGTCAAGGTTTTTTTGGAGGTAGTATTGCTCTTTTAGCGCCTCTGGTGTTATTGTGTTTCCTGTATTTTGTTTTTCAATATAGAGGAACATGGTTTGTTGTGTTCCACCAAAGTAATCTAGGATTTTCATATTTGCTTTGACTAGTTCATCATCGGGCATGAAGTCTTTCATATTTGTTTTCATTTCGAGTGATGGCAGAAGTGTTGAGAATCCTATTGTTGTGATTAGGATTATGCTTACAACAAGCCATGGATGTTTTTCGATTAGTTTTGCAAGGTGTTTAAGCATCTTTGGTTGTTCCCCCATGTTTTGTGTTCTGGGTGTTTTAAGTTTTAGAACACAAACTTAAAGTCTGAAGTGTATTGTCAGCATAATTTAATGGTTATATTTTTATATATTAATATTTCTATACTTTTTTAGCCCATAATACAAAACTTAATCTTTAACCTTTTGCTCGTTTTATGTACTATTCCCTCTTATTCTGCTCGTATTTGGCAAAAACCCAGGCAGCTAAGCCACCAATGATTATAGGAAAAAGAAGAAGAATCAGAAAAGACATCTCTGGGGTTATGCTGTTAAACGTATCTTTAATCAAAAAAACACGGGAGAACTCATCGAGAAAAGGTATACGAAATAGAAGCGTGACAAACGCTGTGTAAATAAGTATAAAAATTAAGGCTAACCATGTCTTCCTCACCGGTACTCAACCCCCCAAGACAGTGTTACACCTTATCTTTATGTATCTGCAGCAAAATAAATGTTTTGACAAATTATCTGCAAACTCCCAAAAAATATAAGAACTGTCACATGATTCTTACTGTCGGGATGGGATAAAAATGAGGAACATGGTGGAGAGATTTGGTTTGAACGCCGGCAAAATATGGGAGACTCTGAACAAACACGGTCCTCTCACTCAAACCAGGTTAATGAAGGAAGTTAACCTCAAAGATGAGGAGTTTTTCACAGCCATAGGATGGCTTGCAAGGGAAAACAAGGTGCGGGAGGAGAACTCCACTTTCATGCTTGGTGAAACAAACCTAACCAGTAGGATCGGTGAAACCGCTGGTAAGGTTTGGAGTGTACTTGAATCGGTTGGGGAAATAGACATGGAATATGTTCCAAAGCTTACAGGTGTCTCAGAGGAAGAGTTTTTTGCAGCAGTTGGATGGTTGGCGAGAGAGGGTAAGATAAAAACAAAGAAAGCTAAACCAAGAAAGCCTAGGTTGAAGTTGGGATTAAAATAAACATAGGTTTTAAACTCCATTGTTTAAACAAAAAAACGGCAATGCTTAAATAAACGTTTAGAATACCCTCTCAGCAGGTGAGGCTTGTATGGATATAGGTTATATTGCGCCGATAAGTGGGCTGATTGCACTGGTTTTTGCAGGTGCTCTGGTATACTATGTTTCCAAGAAACCGCAAGGAACTCAAAAGATGAAGGAGATTTCCGATTACATACATAGGGGTGCTCTTGCCTTTTTGAAGGAGGAATATAAGATTATATCTGTCTTTGTTGTTGCCGTTGTTATAATCCTGCTAATTACAAGTTATTTCACAGATCTGCCCTGGGAGACAAGTATTGCTTTTGTTGTTGGAGCAGTATTTTCTGCTTTAGCTGGTAACATCGGTATGAGGATAGCGACAAAAGCGAATGCTAGGGCTGCTGAGGCTAGTAAAAAAAGTATGAGTGGTGGTCTTACTGTGGCTTTTTCATCTGGTGCTGTAATGGGTTTGTCTGTTGTTGGTCTTGGGATACTTGGTGTAAGCATATTTTATTTTGTTTATGGTAGTAACGCTGCAAATATTTTGTTTGGTTTTGGTTTTGGTGCAAGTAGTATAGCTTTGTTTGCTCGAGTAGGTGGAGGTATTTACACTAAATCTGCTGACATAGGAGCAGACCTTGTGGGGAAGGTTGAAGAGAACATACCTGAGGATGATCCTCGTAACCCTGCGGTTATTGCTGATAATGTTGGTGATAATGTTGGTGATGTTGCTGGTATGGGTGCTGATTTGTTTGAGAGTTATGTGGATTCGATTATATCAGGTATGAGCCTGGGTTTGATACTTTCTGTGTTCGGTAAATATGGTGTCGTTTATCCTATGCTTGTTGCTGCTCTTGGTATATTTTCATCGTTGGTTGCAATGGTTTTTGTTAGAGCGAAGAATCCTTATACTGCGTTGAGGAACGGCTTGTTTGGAGCATCAATCATATTTGCCGTGCTAGCGTTTGTGGTAACGTATCTGCTGTTGAACGATTTGAATCCGTTTTATGCCATTCTTGTTGGTCTGGCGGATGGTGTTATCATAGGTTTATCCACAGAGTATTTCACTTCTCATCAACGTAAACCTGCACGTAAGATCGCTGAAGCTGCGCAGACTGGTGCCGCAACAAACATACTTGAGGGGTTATCAACAGGGATGTTGAGTACTGTTATACCTATTATTGCAACCGCTGTTGCAATGGTTTTAGCCTTTGAGTTCGCTAACTTTTATGGTGTAGCTCTTGCTGCAATTGGTATGCTTTCTACTCTCGGCATATCCTTGGCTACAGACTGTTATGGTCCTGTTGCAGACAACGCCGCTGGTATCTCTGAGATGGCTGAGCTTGGTGAGGAGATAAGGAAGAGGACTGAGGAGCTTGATGCTGTTGGTAACACTACTGCCGCTATGGGTAAAGGGTTTGCTATTGGTTCCGCTGCGATAACCGCACTTGCCTTGATTTTCACCTTTGTTAAGAGAGCTGAGGCTCTTAATATAACCATGAACATGTCCTTGACCTCTCCTTATTTAATGGCTGGTCTGTTTATTGGCGGTATGCTCCCCTTTGTTTTTTCCGCACTCACCCTTGGAGCAGTTGGTAGAGCAGCGGAGAAGATGGTCAATGAGGTTAGGAGACAGTTTAAGGAATACAAGATACTTGAGGGCAAGGGTAAACCTGATTATGAGAGGTGTGTGAGGATTGCAACAAAGGGTGCACTCAGAGAGATGATACTGCCTTCTCTGCTTGCTGTTATCGTTCCAGTGGTTGTTGGTGTGTGGAAGATTGAAGCTTTAGTTGGTTTGCTTGCTGGTGCAACAGCAACAGGGTTTTTGCTTGCTATATTCCTCGCTAATGCTGGTGGCGCGTGGGATAATGCGAAGAAGTATATTGAAGAAGGGAATTTTGGTGGTAAAGGCAGTTTCGCACATAAAGCTGCTGTTGTGGGTGACACGGTTGGTGACCCTTGTAAGGATACATCTGGTCCTTCATTGAATATTCTTATAAAGTTGATGTCCATTGTTTCTCTGGTGTTTCTCCCTCTCTTCATATCCATTTAAATATCCTTTCAAAAAACATATAAATAAGGAAACTTTACCCACTCCTCAGTTTAATTAAGGGGGAACCCCTGTGTACAAGATGGTAAAGATAGAGGATACGATAAGAATACCTCCTCATCTCTTCAGCGAGGATATTCAGAAGGTAATAGAGAATATGGTTCACAAAACCTTCGAAGGCACTTATAGGAAGGGGCATGGTGTGATAGTGGTGACTGACAAGGTTGAACCGATTGGTGAAGGTGTCATAATACATGGCGATGGGGCTATGTATCAGAAGGTTAGGTTTGATGCTCTTGTTTTCATGCCTATGCTACAGGAAGTTGTTGATGGCATAGTCTGTGAGGTTGTTGAGTTTGGTGCCTTCTGCCATATAGGACCGATTGATGCTTTGGTGCATATGAGTCAGATAATGAATGATTTCATTGAGGTTGATATTGATAATGAGAGGCTTGTAGGTAAGGAAAACAAACGTGCTCTCACTGTGGGGAGTACTGTTAGAGCGAGGATTGTCGCAGTGAGTATGAACGAGCTTTCACCTAGGGAGAGTAAGATTGGCTTAACTATGCGTCAGCCTGCACTTGGTGCACATGAGTGGATTGAGGAGGACAGGAAGGAGAAGGAGCAACCCAAGAAAGAGGGTAAGAAAAAGAAGAAGGGAAAGAAATGAAGACTCTTTATGCTTGTAAAAACTGTCATATTATAACAGATAAACCTGAGTGCCCAAACTGTTCGATACCAACTTCTAAGAGATGGCGTGGTTACGTGTTAATCTTTGACCCCGCACGTTCTCAGATTGCTCAGAAGATGAACATAACGAAACCTGGTGCTTACGCGCTTAAGGTCAGGTAGTATGTACGTTCTGCCTGATGAGTTCCGTAAAAGGTTGAAGGAACCCCTTGGTTTTCTTTTGGATGAAAAGGGTTTAATGGAGGCTGTCAAGACAAGGAGAGTGATTATTTCAGTTGGAGATATGGTGACCTTCACTCTTCTAAAACACGGTGTTAAACCAGATGTTGCAGTGTTTGACTTCCAATGTAAAAGAAGGGTTTGCAGTGGGAAGATGAAGGAGTTACTTGGAAGTTATGGGGATGTGAGGTTAAGGGTTAGAAACAAGCCAGGCACCATCTCTGAGGAGCTTTGGAATGCGATCAAAGAAGCTTATTCTTTGTGTAGAAATAAAAAGGTGTCTGTAGTGGTTGATGGGGAAGAGGATCTTGCATCGTTAGCCGCTATATCGCTTGCACCATCAAACGTAACAGTAATATATGGTTTGCCAGATAAGGGGGTCTTACTGATTGACGTTACAGAAAAAGAGAAGAATATCGTAAATGCTGTATTGAGTAGATGTGGTAGCCATGGAGATAGAAGTCGTTGAGAAGATGGATAATAAACTGCTTAACAGAACGGAAGTAAGGTTCAGGGTTGTTCACACTGGGAAGAAAACTCCTGAACGTGAGTTGGTTAAAAACGATTTAGCTGAGATGTTTAAGGTGAAGAAGGAACAGGTTATAGTGGATCACATTAAAACCAAGTTTGGTGTTCAAGAAAGCATTGGTTATGCTAAGGTTTATAAAACCGTTGATGACGCGGGGAAGGTTGAGCCAGAGTATCTTTTGAAGAGGAACAAGGCTGCTCCAAAGAAGGCTGAGAAGGAAGAAGAGGTTGAATCGAAACCTGAGGAGAAGGAGGCTGCACAACCTGAAACAGAGGAGGGAGCTCAGGAGGTTAAACCTGAGGAGAAGGCTGAGGAGAAAAAAGAGGAACAGAAACCAGAGGATAAAACCGAGGGTGCTAAGGAGGAGTTGAAGGATGTCAAAGAGTAGTCTTTACAAGGTTGAGAACGGGAAGCTTATAAGGCTAAGGAAAACCTGCCCTAAGTGTGGTGAAGGTGTTTTTCTTGCTGAACACAAAGATAGATGGACCTGTGGAAGATGCGGTTACACCGAGTTTAAAAAGAATGAAGGAACGGAAAAATAGTTTTTCAATTAAACTTTTTTGTTTAAAACGCATTGCTGTTTTTGGGTCTATAGTGTAGTTTGGATATCACAGAGGCCTCCGGAAAGCCCTTTAAAAAGGGGCTTTACCCTAAAGTTTGGGATAAAACCCTTTTTAAAAGGGTTTGTGGAAAGCCTCTAACCCGGGTTCAAATCCCGGTAGACCCGTTTTACTTTACAGGAAAAATTCGGTCAGTAGACCCAAAAACTGGACTATGTTGGTTTTCTACTCATTGCACCGTGTTTTTTTTGTTGTTTTTTTGTTTTGCTGAGTGGGATTATAAAACCGCAGTTCTCGCATTTCAAAAATATTTTTTGTTTTGGTATAAGTCCATCTGTTGACCAAGGTACTTCTGCTATGATAACCATGTTTTTGCTGTTGCATTTTGGACAGATGAACTTCATGGGTGATTCATCTCAATCAAGTTATAGGTTTTTTAATATAGTCTTTCTCTTTAAAAAATCAGCTATGGAGCTGTACATTGGTTTGCATAAAAAAGAAGAGAGTTGTGGGATGTTTTTATCCCACGTTTACAAGTTCCATGCTTACGTCCTCTACAATGGGCAGTATGTCGTTGAAGTTTCCTTGGATTTTGACGATGTTGGCTACCTCTGGCGAGTAAAAGATCTGACCGATTCCTCGGACCATACTTATCTCCTGTGAGTTATATGTTCCTGCTTCAACTGTAACCGTTTTTTGTGTTGAGCATTTGAACATGTGTATGTCATGGTAGAGTGGGTCCCATATCTCCGGGATGTCGATTTGGTTTGAAACGTTGTACATGTTCAGAACTTTGGAAATCCGTATGACCGGTAAAAGGCTTGCTAGCTCTGGTGGAATGAAATCTTTTCCGAAGAAACCAGCTATCTTGTTTAAGATATTAGCGACTTTAAACCATTTGGATTCTATTGTGCCATCAACCGTGACTTCAACCGGTGGAAGACCCCATGATTCGTCGTTGGTTAACGGGAATTTGAGTAACGGGTAGGACTCGTTGAAGGTTGCTTGTAGGTTAAGAGTGAATTCAAACGGGATTTTTTCAAGGAGTTTCTGTATAAGTTTTGGCATACTTGAGAAGTCTATCGGTAGGCTTGTTAGGTCTAAAACACCGGTTAAACGTGCGTCTATTTCTTTTAAACCCAGGTTTCCTTTGTCCCAGTAAATGTTTCCATTGAGGTTTGCATTGGATACGTTACCTGACAGCACTATCGGGGTTGTGTTTGCATCAAGATCAAGGTTTATGTTTAGTCTTATGTCTGCATCAGATATGGTGAACTCTGTCCTGTAAGCGTCGGAGGTTACCTCTGCAACCTGAAGGTTGAAGTCTCCTGTTTTAACATGCACATCTATGTATCTTCCTTCTATTTCATCTAAGGTGAAGTCTATGTTGCTTATCTTGTAAGTCCATCTCATGCCCTCATTCCACGTGGGTGGGTTTATGGAAAAGGGTGTTTTGTCTGATGTGTCTGCTTGTTCTGTATTTGAGTCTGATGATTGTTTTGTCCCTACGCCACCTATCTTCAGACTTGGGTCACCGAGTAATGCCCAAGATTCCACTGTTTTTCTATCGATGAGGTCACTGTTTACTCCCCCAATAAGGGTTATGTAATCTGATATTGCTTGGCCGTGTGCCTCTCCCAAGTATTCTTTACCTGCTTGTGTGTACTCGTAGAAAAACCTTGGTTCAATCCATCCACCTAAACCAGCAAGACAGTACTGGTTTATGTACCCGTATCCGTAGCCCGTGTATCCAATGGATGCTATGGATCCTCCTCCTTCTTCAAGAAGCATCCATGATGCACCATCCTGTGGGTAGAACTCTCCGTGTGCCATTGCTTCTTGGTTGTGTGTCACGATATGTTGCATTGTTATGTTAAACTGAGCGTTGTGACAGCCTCCTATGACAACAATTGGCAGATGGTTTTGGTTGTTGTATTTCCATATGTCGAAAACTGTGAAACCTAATGCAAATTCAGCCTCTGTCTCTGCATCTGGTAGGAAGTTTCCCCATACACCAGGGTTTCCGTGACCTGCGAAGTAAACCATGCCTGGACCTTTATTGAATGCGTTCACTATATCCTCGTATCCTGTGAATGTGCCAAGTGATGTCCATAATTTGGATACGTTGAATCCGCTTGCTTCCATGTAGTCGGCTGCGAGGCCTGTGGTTAGTTCTCCTTCGTATACGCCTAGTGTTGCTGATGATCCAGCACGTGCTGGCGGTGAGGTGTCTCCTCCTGCTACGAAAGCGGTTTTGAACCATGAGTCATCGGCTGTGTTTTCGTAAGTGATTATCTTGTTAACTATAACGTCTGCTTCCCAACTGTAGCGTATCGGTAGCCTACCCACGTAAACATCTGGGTAGTAGTCTATTTTGTCTATGATTTTACTTGGTTGTTCTGCCTCTGCAAATATACCATTGTCGTTCCAGTCCCAGTCCTCAAACCATACATTGCCAGCATGGTCTGTACGGTAGATATCCCCATAGTAGAGATCACTTGCGTAACCGCTTTCCATGTCTGCGTTGTTGTTGCTTCTTCTCTCAGGTATGTACCAGTCGAAGGTTTGTCCTTTTCTTCCTCCTGCAAGTAAAACATATTTTATACCCCATTGTTCCAGTGCATCCTTTATGAACAGTTTGATGTCCTCTGGTTTGTCTCTACCATTGTAGTGTGAGTAAATGTATTGTGTTGTCTCCATTTTGGTTTTTATTCCTATGCTGTTTTTGTGGTCAACCAGAGGTTGAAGGTTGGGTACAAACTTTTCGTCTGTGATGATGAGTAAATCGTATTGGTTTGAATCAAAAAGCGGTTGGTTGGGTGGTTGATATGAGACGTCTATGTTTATATTCTCCGGCACATATAGTAGGTTGTTTGCTGGTGAATACTGTGTGTAGCATCTGATGTTTAGGTAGAGTACGTGTTCTCCATCTTTTAAACCAGCTCCTGTTTCAACGGTATACTGGTTTGAGGGGTAAAGGTTTGTACTTCCGTAAACATCTTGGTCCTCCCCTGTCTCCTCATATATGGTACTTCCATCCAACACCATGGGCTTTGGTGCAGGTTCAACCTTTTTGTCCAGTGTGTATCTCTCTGTCTCAACATTGACGTTAACGTTGAGTAGTTTTGTTCCCAACGGGAATGTTAGGGTTTTGGTTACAACTGGAACAACTGGTTTCCCTGGTTCCATTAACTTGGATGTCGCTTCTTTGAGTTCTACGGATATATAGTTCCCCTTATCATCAAAATTTGGTTTTGATAGAGATACAGAAACGTTTTCAAATGGATTTTTTTTGTTGTCAGCAGCGCCTAGTACCATGGTGGAACTTAGAACGAGTAGTGCCACCAGGAATATGGAAATGTAGCTTCTCCCCTTCAAATAAACACCTCCTAAGGTGTATAATAGGTTTGTTACTTAAGTTTTACTTGGTTTTTCGAAGGATTTACAATAAAAATGTTTTTTGTTGAACGACAACTAACAGCATTTATTGTATGATTTTATACATTGATGGATAAAATATATATGAGAGCGTACTAATTATTACTAATAAGGGATGAAAAATGTATTCAAAACCCGTGTTTTATCCAAAAAAAAGGGTTGAATTACCTGTGCTTTTTGTTGTACTCATGCTGGTAAGCAGTGCTTTACCTGTTGCTGTTGCAGAAAGCAACATAAAAAACAATATAAAAGGCTACGATAAAGGTGTATCATGGCAGCCTGTTGTACCACTAAAAAAGGTAACATTTGTAAACTTTGATGAAAACAGTTACCTTGACGACTACAGTTATCTTGCATCGGTTCCAACAACCGTTTTTTATGACAAAGATGGTGGTAGATTGTTCTCCTACCCGCTGTTGTTTTATCAGGATCCCTATCCTGTGAAAGAGGATAAGGAGAGGAGTTTGAATGCTCGTCAGGGACTCAATTATTTTATGGAGGATTGGATGAGTTACTGCAACGGTAGATTAGATGGATTAACGCTGATTAATGTCGATAAAAACAAGGTAACTCAATGGCCATCAAGAAACACCACAACCATAACAGGTGATAACCCGTTTAGTGTTGCTT
>JAGGZU010000083.1 GCA_021161865.1 Thermoplasmata archaeon | reverse complement strand
GTATGAGCAACAATATCATCAGGTTTATAGACCTGCCAGTACAAAGCGTTTGGATCGTTACCAATAGCCCAACGGTGAGCATGAACTGCACCCTTCGGCATACCCGTTGTTCCACTCGTGTAACAGAAAAACGCCATGTCCTCAGGTTTAGTATCAGCCACCTTAAGGTGACGAGAAGCGTTTTTCATCAAATCATAAAACGAAAGCTGATCCCTCTCAGCATCACCAACAACGACAATATGTTTCAATGTTGGACAGGAATGTTTTACCTCCTCTACCTCCTTAACATACTCTGGTGTGGTCACAGCAAGAACCGCTGCACTATCATTTATCCTGTACTCCACCTCCTTAGCTTTAAACATCACGCTGCTTGGAATAGGAACAGCACCAATTTTCACACCACCCAAGAAAACCATCTGGAACTCAGGGACATTTGGTAAACGTATTAGAAAACGATCGCCCTTTTTAACACCAAGCTCCTTGAGAACATTCCCAAACCTGTTGGACAACAAAGCATACTCCCAGAACGTGTACTTCCTCGCTTCACCCTTCTCATTCTCCCAGTACAAAGCCACCTTATTCTTCACAGCAGGATTATTAATATGTTTGTCAACACAGTCATAACCCATGTTGTACTTCTCAGGTATCTCCCACCTCCAGTTTTTATACTCCCTGTCGTAGTTGAAATCCCCCATGCTTTTTCACCTAAACATTTTTTATCTTAACAACTCTCGAGAGATAACCAAACGTTGTATCTCATTAGTGCCCTCATATATCTCGGTTATCTTAGCATCTCTAAACAACCTCTCAACCGTATACTCCTTAGTGTAACCATAGCCGCCATGAATCTGAACCGCTTTTATCGTTGCCTCAACCGCTGTCTCAGAAGCAAACATCTTAGCCATCGCAGCCTCCTTAGCATATGACTCACCCCTATCCTTCTTGTATGCTGCATTGTAAACAAGGAAACGTGCCGCTTCTATCCGCGTAGCCATGTCAGCAATCATCCACTGGATTGCCTGGAATCTGGAGATGGGTCTACCAAACTGCTGCCGTTGTTTAGAGTACTCTATACTTTCCTCAAGAGCAGCCTGAGCAATACCAACAGACTGTGCTGCGATACCGATACGGCCACCATCAAGTGCACTTAAAGCAATCTTAAAACCCTCGCCCTCCTTACCAAGAAGGTTCTCCTTGGGAACCTCCATGTCTTCAAAGAAAAGCTCAGAAACATGGTTAGCGTTAATACCCATCTTCTCAAAAACACTTCCAACCTTGAAACCTTTGAAAGTATTTTCAACGATAAAAGCACTGATACCCTTAGAACCAGCGTCTTTATCTGTAACAGCAAATACAATAATAACACCCGCCTTACTTCCACTGGTGATAAAGGTTTTAGACCCATTAATAACATACTTGTCACCCTTCAACTCAGCAGTGGTCTGCATGGCACCAAGATCAGAGCCTGCATTCGGTTCAGTACCAGCAAAAGCACCAATCTTCTCCCCCCTTGCAAGAATAGGCAGATACTTTTTTTTCTGTTCCTCAGTACCATACTTCATAATAGGCCATGAAACAAGAGAGTTATGCACCGATGTTATAACACCCGTAGAAGCACATTTTTTTGAAATCTCCTCAATAATGGTCACATAACTAACCGTGTCAAGACCTGCTCCTCCATACTCAGCTGGTATAATGACACCAAGAAGACCAAGCTTAGCCATCTTCTCAAGAATCTTTGTTGGATAGTCCGAGTTCTTGTCCAACTCCGCGGCAACAGGTGCAATCTCCTTCTCAGCAAACTCCCGCACCATCTTCTGAATCATCTTTTGTTGATCGTTCAACTCCAGTTTCATGGGGGTGAGAATAAAATTAATAGACATAAAGGTTTCTGTAAAAATCTACAAAACAGAGCCGAGTCGATACGGCTCAGATAAAGGATGTAAATCAAAGTTAAACCAGGGTATGTTTCCAAATAACCCTATTTTCCCAAAGATTATTTTAGGAAACACTCTGGGTTTACCCCAATAGTTTTGATCCCATTCATTAAAATAACTGTTTATGAAATAAACTTGAACTTTTGAATTATCTTTTTGATTATTTTCTATGAAGTTGTTTTTATAGATCCTATTGTAGTTACTCTGATACTCCACGATTACACCAAGACGTTTGTTATTTGAAAACGTGTTGTATTGAACTACATTTTTCGTTGATTTACAATCTATACATATTCCTTCAAAATTATGTAAAAATTGATTATGCTGAATCCTGTTATTTTTAGAATGAATCAACCAAACCATTCCATCTCCCCATGAGATATTTGAATACTCAACCACACAATCTGAACAGTTAACGAGCGCACAACCATAGTCTGCGTTTAAGAGACTCAAACACCTCATTGTTATATTTTGACAGTTAACAGCGATTACCTGCCCGGCATCCTCAGGTACATTGACATCTTTTTGATTTTTGTAATAATAGATTCTCTTTCCATTGACCGTGTTATTGTAGACATTTTGCATGAAGTATTTCTCACAAAAAGGCACAGGTTTCTTTTCATTATCATACAAAGAAAAAACAATACCATCTCCAGTAAATTCGTTGTCAAAGATTGTGACATTACTCACTTTTTTACCAAACACTCCAAGTGTGTTATTACAAATGTTGTTTCCACAAATTGTGCTGTTTGAGGCGGTTAAACGAATCCCTGCATAAAACCAGTTTTCATCTCCTAGCTCATCACCCAGGCTTCCGTTTGTTATAGTAAATCCACTGATAACCACGTTTTCTGAAATTACACAGACAGTGTTTCCCTGCTTTTTCCCATCTATTGTTGTTCCTTCTTTGTCCTCACCTATCAACTTTATAGGTTTATCTATCAACAAATTTTCGTAGTATGTTCCATTGTAAACAAACACAGTGTCCCCCGGGTTTGCATCATCGATTGCATCCTGAATCTTGGTGTAGTTGTTTTCCCCTGAACCACCAACATACAGGACATTGGTGGCAACGTCTGGATAAACAGGATGGCACTCTCCCTTTTCAGCTTTGGCTAAAAAACTGTTAGCTGTGGTTAACATGAGAAGCAGGATAAAAACCAACATCTTTTTAGAGGGTATTCCAAACATCCAATGTTCTCCAATTAGAGATAATATTGCAACAATTTAAACATTATGGGATAACAATTATATATTGCTCTATATTTATATAAATGGTGCCACATATATGCTTAAAAATACAATATACACTGTTTTTGCAGTTATTGTAATAACCGCAGCAATTTTATCAACCAACATAACAGACGGGATAAACTCCACAGCATGTTGCAAGAACAGCCGTGAACACATCGCAAGCTGGACGGTTATGTACTACATGTGTGGAGACTCAAAAGGCATGAATGAACACATCGATCCACTACTTAACAACCTCTCAAGAGTAGGCTCAACCGACGACTTAAACATAATTGCTTTAGTGGACAAAAAAGGAGTAGGAGACTCAAAGTTATATTACATTGATAAAAACGGAGACAGGAATGAGTTGAACGATGTTTTTGGCTGGCCAGACGAAGTGGACACAAGCAGTTCCATCACCCTTGAAACATACTGTAAACAGATTATGCACCTTTACCCTGCAAAACACTATGCACTCATCACCTATGCATCAGGTGGAACCGGCTGGCAGCTTTACTCCCTGCACGACAGCAGCAGTGGCAAACAAGGTTTAACAATCCCTGCTTTTGCAAACACTCTTAAAAACATCACCACAAGTGTGAATCACAAGATTGATGTTCTTTTCGTCTCCTGCGCAATGGGCACGACAGAAGTCGCCTACGAAATCTCGCCTTATGTCGACTACATGGTTTCAACAGAGGATTGTCTATCACGTGAACATCTTGTGGAGAGATTCTACCAGCCGATATGGGATCTCAAAAACAACACAAACATGAGCCCAGAGGAGTTTACCAAAAAAGCACCGGCTAGGCTCAAACCCATATCCTTTTACTACATGGAATCCTACTATGGAAAACTACCTTTTTTAAATAAAATACTCAATAAACTACCTTTTCCAGGTTTGCACACCGTTGTCTTCTACGACTCCACAGCGGTTGTAAACCTCAGTAAGATTAACAATCTAATCAACGCAGTTAATGATTTATCGTCATTTTTGATACTAAACATACATAAAGAGGATGTTAGAGAAGGAATAGAAAAAACCAGATTGACAGTTAGAGAATACGGGAAATGTTTTCCAAAACTCCCTATACTTGGACCTCTACACTGGACGCTGAAACTGGATATACTGGAGGTTGAGGCATGTGACCATTTTGTGGACCTATATGATTTTGCTGAAAAACTTAAAAACAGTGTTCAAAACCCTTACATCCAAAACCTCTGCAACATTGTCATGGAAAGATTAAACGAGACGATACCAGCCATAAAAAGGGTTTCAGGTGATCCTTCACATGGACTAAGTATCTATCTCCCATCAAATAAGCTAATGTACAACAGGTATGTACTTGGAGGGAAAATACCATGTCCATACGAAAATTTAAGGTTCTCAAGAGAAACACTATGGGATGATTTTGTGAAGACTTATCTACAGGTTAAAAAACAGGCAGTAAAGTAAAAGAAAGAAATATAACAATGTAGTAGATTCAAGACAACGATACTCATGTCCCTTAAAAAGGGTTACATTCATATTTACACCGGTAATGGGAAAGGTAAGACCACGGCTGCGCTTGGACTTGGGTTAAGAGCAGCTGGTGCTGGTTTAAAGGTTTACATGATTCAGTTCATGAAAGGTAGACGTTACAGTGAAATCGATGCAGTGGAGCAACTGCAGAATTTTACCATCGTTCAGTTCGGTAGAGACGAGTTTGTTTCCAAGGAAAACCCTGAGCAAATCGATGTTGACCTTGCACAGAAGGGGTTGAAACATGCGGAGGAGATAATAAAAAAAGGCGAGTATGACCTTGTTATACTGGATGAAATAAATGTCGCTATAGACTTCAACCTTGTCGCCCTCAAAGATGTGCTAAAGTTGGTTGAGGAAAAACCAGAAAAGGTTGAACTTGTATTAACAGGTCGGTATGCTCCACAGGAGTTGATGAAAAACGCGGATCTTGTCACAGAAATGCTTGAAATCAAACACCCGTTTCAAAAAGGTGTGTTAGCCAGGAAAGGTATTGACTACTAAGTTGAGGGGGATCTCATGTTTGATGAAAAGGAGCTTAGCGGGATAAAAAAGGCTCGTGAGGAATGGGAAGAAAAATCCTACAAGGAGTATTTGAAAAAACATCCTGAAAGAAAAAAAAGGTTCACCACACTTTCTGGTTTAGATGTCAAGGCTTTGTACACTCCAGAGGATATTGCACACCTTGACTACCTCAAAGACATCGGTTTCCCGGGGATGGAACCTTTTCTTCGTGGTATCCATGCCACTATGCACCGGGGTAGAATTTGGACGATGCGGATGTTCTCAGGTTTCGGTACAGCAGAGGAAACCAATAAACGCTACCATTACCTTTTGGAGCATGGTGAAACCGGTTTAAGCGTTGCTTTTGACTACCCTACTTTGTATGGCTATGACACTGATCACCCATTTGCTCGTGGAGAGTTCGGCAAATGTGGTGTAGCTGTTTCATCACTTAAAGACATGGAGATACTTTTTGATGGTATACCATTGGATAAGATCACTACTTCTATGACGATTAACGGTCCCGCTGCTGTGATTTGGGCTATGTATATTGCGAACGCTGAAAGGCAGGGTATACCTAAGGATAAGATTGGTGGAACGATTCAAAACGATATTTTAAAGGAGTATATTGCGCAGAAAAGCTTTATTTTTCCGCCTGAACCAAGTCTGCGTTTGATTATAGATACTTTTGAGTACGGGTCCAAGTATGTTCCAAAATGGAACACGATAAGTATTAGCGGTTACCATATAAGGGAGGCTGGTAGTACCGCGGTGCAGGAGCTTGCTTTTACTTTAGCAGATGGTTTAACGTATGTGAAAGCTGCAATGGAAAGAGGTCTAAAAATCGATGATTTTGCTCCACGTTTAAGCTTTTTTTTCAACTCTCACAACGATTTTTTTGAGGAGATAGCGAAGTTCAGGGCTGCCCGCCGGATTTGGGCTAGGGAGATGAAAAACCTTGGTGCAAAGAAACCTCGTTCCCTTTGGATGCGTTTTCATACGCAAACTGCTGGTTGTACGTTAACAGCGCAGCAGCCTGAGAACAACATTGTCAGAGTTACCCTGCAGGCGTTGGCTGCAGTACTTGGAGGAACACAATCACTGCATACTAACTCAATGGATGAAGCCCTAGCGTTGCCGT
>JAGGZU010000027.1 GCA_021161865.1 Thermoplasmata archaeon | reverse complement strand
TCACTCGCTGGTTCTGATAACGTTTTTAATGGTATAGCTGAGCAGTGTGGCA
The DNA here is from genome assembly GCA_021161865.1 of Thermoplasmata archaeon. Classification (GTDB taxonomy): domain Archaea; phylum Thermoplasmatota; class E2; order DHVEG-1; family B18-G2; genus B91-G9. Next base: position 9,807 of record JAGGZU010000027.1, on the reverse strand, counting down.
TTCTTAGAGCTGAGAGTGTTGATGATGCCTTCAACTGGGCTCGTGTTCTCTCTGAGCTACCAACCGTTGAGGGTGACAACACTGTTATTATTACAAATGGTGGCGGTTTAGGTGTGATGTGCGCTGATGCGTGTGAAAAGTATGGTGTTCCTCTCATGGATGACAGTGTTTTTCTTCAAAGAATATTCAAGGATGTTATGCCTGAGTTTGGCTCAGCGAGAAACCCTGTCGATCTCACAGGAGAGGCTGGTGTTGAAGAGTACAAGGCTTCTCTTAAAAAAGCCCTTAAAGCTAAGGAGATTAATGCGGTTCTTGCTCTTTACTGTGAAACAGGGGTTTTTGACCCAGAGGGTATGAGCGATATGGTTATAGACATGGGTCAGGTTTACAAAAAAAGTAAACCAATACTTTTTTCTATGCTTGGTGGTGAAAAGGTTGAAGAGATCATAGATGAGACAAGAAAAAAGGGTGTACATGTTTTCGATGATGTTTATGATGCCGCCTCAGCGTTGGGTGCCTTATATGGGAGAAAAAGGTTTGTTGACGAAATCAAACATTCAGTTGAAACACCTGATGTGAGGATAGATGTGGTGTCAATAAAGAGGATTATAAGTAAGGCTAGATCTGAGGATAGAAGGTTTTTGATGCCTGATGAAGCAAAGGAAATAATGAAACTCGTTGGTTTAACCCTACCAAGATGGCGTATAGCAAGGAGTTTAGATGAAGCTGTGTCGTTTGCTGAGGAGATTGGTTATCCTGCTGTTTTAAAGATCGTTTCAGAGGATATCATCCATAAAACAGATGCTGGTGGTGTTGCTCTTGACCTTGAGAATAAGAACGAGGTTATAGATGCTTACCAGGCCATTATGAAAAGCTGCAGAACAAAGTTTCCAAAGGCGAGAATAAGAGGTATAGAGGTATGTGAGATGGTACCAAAGGGTGTGGAAACAATCGTTGGTGGCACCTCGGATCCATCCTTCGGACCCGTCGTTATGTTCGGTCTTGGTGGCATCTACGTTGAAACCCTTAAAGATGTAACATTCAGGGCAGTTCCACTTACAGTATATGATGCCAAGAAAATGGTTAGAGGCATAAACGCTTACCCTATACTGCTTGGTGTACGTGGTGAGAAACGGAAGGATATTGAAGGAATAGTTGATGTACTGTTACGTGTGGGAAAACTCATGGAAAAAATAGAGGATGTTTCAGATGTTGAGATCAACCCTTTAATGGTTTATGAGTATGGTAAAGGTGTAAAGGTTGTTGATGTTAGAATACTCCTAAAACAGAAGGAGGAGAATGTATGAAATCGTTTGTGTTTGCATCAAACAGAAAAAACGCTGGAAAAACCACTGTAATCATGGGGCTTGCAAAGGCACTATCCGACAAGAAGATAGGTTACATGAAACCGTTTGGTGAAAGAGTTGTTTACAAAAAAAAGAGACTCTGGGATTATGATGCCGCAGCAATGACAAGGATATTTAAACTTGATGAAAACCCCGAGGATCTCAGTATAGGTTTCGATCACTCTAAACTTCTATACATGTATGATGCCGAAACAGTTAAAGAAAAGGTTAAAGACAACTTCACCCGTGTAAGCGATAAAAAGGACTATGTTCTCATAGAGGGTGGTAAAACCCTCTGTCATGGTTGCTCAGTGTATCTTGACTCATTCTCAGTTGCAAAGTACACCAACAGCAAGGTTGTGTATGTTGCAAGCAGCGTTGACGAGTTCAGTATAATAGATGAGCTATACCACATTAAAAACGACACCGATTTTTATGACAGACTGGCCGGTGTTATAATAAACAAGGTAGAGTCCTTGGAGAACTGGAGGGATGTTTATCAACCTGTTTTGGAGAAGATAGGTATCCATATACTCGGCATCATTCCAAGGAAAAAGGAGCTTGAGATAACAACACCTGCACTCATTGCCGAACAACTTTTTGCTAAAGTAGTATCTGGTGAAGAGTGGTTGTCCAATGAGATAGAAAACATATTCATTGGTGCAATGTCCGCCTCTGCCGCAATCAAAAACCCGTTGTTTAATAAAAAGAACAAACTCATTATAACAAGTGGTGACCGAACAGACATTATCCTTGCATCAATAGAACATGACACATCCTGTTTACTTCTAACAAACAATATTCTTCCACCATCGAACATTATTGAGAAAGCCAATCAAAACAGGGTGCCGCTTCTCTTGGTGCCGTGGGACACATATACCACAGCCAAGCGTGTTGAAGGTATAAGGGTACTACTCAACGAGAAGGACCTGAAAAAACTGGAACTTGTCAAAAACCTAGTGGAGGAGTACGTTGATTTCTCGTTCATAAAGTAGTCTTTAAATTACTATATGTTTTGAAATCTAACGAGGAAGAGCTGTCTAATTCACTGATATGATAGTTAAAGCAAATGATGAAGCTATAGAATAATCTTTAAATTCTCCTCCTTTATTTCTTTAGACATGACTTTGCTTGGTTTCTCCATACCGTTGTGGTTTTTTGCATTACTTGTCATCTTTGCCCTTGTTGTTGGTTGGAAAATCATAAAGTTTGCACTGACAATATTGGCGGTTTTTATCCTTGCATTGATAGCGGTTGCACTCCTTGATTTTTTCAACGTTTTCACTTTAATTAAACAGCTTTTCCCTGGACTGTAAGGCCTCTGCTATAACATTTGATATCTCACCTATCTCTTCAGGTGTTAGCTCCTCAACTCTTTTATCTGAGAAAGGTACGTGAACGCCATATTTTTTCATTATCACACCACCTATATGTTTTCTTCTCTGCGAGAAAAGCAGGTTTGTTAATGAAAAAAATAGTTTTTCATTCAAAACAGGGAATGGTGGTTTCTTTCTTGGAGTTACTTCTACAATGGCTGCGTCCACCTTTGGCATTGGTCTGAAGGCTGATTTTGGTACAGTTTCAAGTATTCTACAATATGACTTGTAGTACACTGCAACGGTTAATCTCGAGTATTTTTTGCTGTGAGGTTCCGCAACCATACGTTCAGCAAACTCTTTTTGATAGATCATAACTGCTTTGGAGAAAAATGGGTAGTTCAGCAGTTTAAAGGTAAAGGGTGATGATATCTTAAATGGTAGATTAGCCACCACCTTGTTGAAAGGAGTTAATTTAAAAAAATCGATTTTTAGGACATCGGCATGTATAACTTCAACGTTTTCTGGGAGTATATCATTTAGATACTCAATGAAATCTTTGTCTATCTCAACGGCAATAACCTTTTTTGCTTTTTCAGCAAGAAGCTTTGTAAGGATTCCTTTTCCAGGGCCAACCTCAAGGATAACATCATCGCTTGATATCTCAGCATATTTTATTTCACGATTAACTACATTCTCATCGATTAACAGATGTTGACCAAATCTCCTACGCATACCTACCTGCTTCTTGGAGAGGGTGGACGGGTAAATAGATGGTATTTCTGGTTTGGATCCGTTAGCTCCAGTTCTATTCTTTTTGTTAGAATCTTCTCCGGATGTTTTAAAAATGGTATACGGTTTGCTATGTCCTCAAAGCTTTCAAAAGGTTTCTTTTTCCTCTCCTCAAGGATTTCAAACAGAATCTTTTTTCCCAATCCAGGTAGAAGCTCAAGTGAGTGAAACCTTGTTGATATAGCTGGTGCTTCATTGAAGAATTTAACAAACCTCTGTTCGTTCGCTTTAACTATATCCTCTATTATGTAGGGCATCTCTCCATGAGCAGTTGCTGTTAATCTGTCATAGTCCACTCTACCCTTTATTTTAGCTATTTTCTGTCTCTTATCAGTATCCTTTCCAACATAGATTTTTTCGCCAATGGTGAAGGTTGCTCCACTTTTTGGAAGCAACTCTAAAAGAGTGAAGCGGTTTTCACCTATACCGTACACTGCAGGAAATCTTTTGTAAGGGGGTAAGTCTCCTCTTCCTTCTGGCAAGTAATCCAACACATACACATAGTCTTCCATAACAACCCCCTCATTAACCCTTAATATAGTTTTGTACTATCTCCAGAATTTTTTTAACATCCCCTTCCTTAAGATGTATCCTTTCCTTTGCAAACAATGTTTTGATGTCATCCTCATGTGTTGGTAGTAAATCAGCTATCTTGTAGGCATGTCTCTCTTCTATCATTCCAACATTTTCCAACAACTCTTTTACTAGTTTTTTCACCTTTGTAACTGGAAGTTTTGCAAACGTTTCTGCATGTTTAAGAGCCGTTTTTTGCTCGTATATCATCTCCTCTCTTTCCTTCTGAACCTTTTTTAAGATACTTTTTACCTCTGCAAGAGAAACATACCTTTCTTCATTTTGAGGCATAATCACATCACCTTTTTAAGGTGTTCAGGGAGAACGAGCAGTGTTTTATGTTTCTTCCCTACTGTTATACCAACCTTGTAGGCATCACCTTGTTTTCCCTCAACCTCGCCAGTATAGCCTTGGAAACGTGGATGAGGCATCCCTTTATGCATGGAGGGATCAACATCTATACAGACCTTCTCTCCTATTTCAAACTCCTGTAAGGCTCTTGTAATCGGGAAAGTCTCCCGATGTTTTTTTCTCAATATATGCCTTGATTTGCTCCTAATTCCCCTTGATCTTTTCACCATACTATTCACCTTCCACTGCCACTACATCAAGCTCTTCAACCCTGCAAGGTATCCCAAGCATCTCAGATAGGTTTGGTTTCGTCCTACCGCTGTCACCTGAAATTAGCTCTTTAATGTATGTTCCAGACTCGGTGTGTATCTCCAGTTTAAATGCCTTTCCATTCAGCTCTAGTATTCTGCAGTGGTATATCTTTCTTTCCCGTGTTTTGATGGATCTTCTGTGAGCAACACGCAATGGCGTTAACTGCTTTATGGTTTTACCCTGTAATGAATGAACAACTTCTTTAAGTTTTTCTTCAGGTACCTCTTTTTCTGCTACCACCTTTGCATGGTAAACCTTTGGGAAAGCCGCTTTTTTTATCCTAACAACCTCTTCTTTGTTTGAGAATCTAAGACTGTTTACCTCAACTCTTCCTTCACCATACTTGTTTATTCTTTTTTCAAGCTCCTTTAAATCAATCGACCTTATCTGCGGGTTTTTTACTTCTAAAACAAAGGGTCTGCCTCTACCAAGCATAAGTGCATCAATGTCCTCCCTCCCACATCCATGGAATGATTCGTTTTCTGCTTTTGTTACCTTCAAAATCTCCGCCGATATTATCTCTTCTACACTGGTTTCGTACATTTTCCCTGTGAAGTTACATCTCCTGCAGCCTCTCCCTCTACAAACTCTGCAGGGCCATTTTGTTTGAGGTATCCCCCTTATCTTCTTTATATATCTGCCATATATGTAGAGAGGGGTTATCTGAAGATCAACATGGTTGAATCTTGTGTCAAGCAGCACCGTTATATCTGGGTGATCAAAGGATGCTTGTTTACCCATTTTCTCTGAGACTATTTTACCAACCTCACGGTTTATCTCCATCTTGAGTGACTCATAGTGTTCAAGTGAGAATGTTTCACAAAGCTTTTCCTCCCTCTCGTTTATCTCCTCATCTATCTTTGATCCTACAAGGAATGTTGAAAACTCGTAGTCACGAAGTTTTTCCTCTACAATCTCTGCAAACTCATCTATTTCATTGGTCAACCCTTCACATAACCAGCAGTTTTCTGGTGAAACTTTCTTCCGCCTTAGCTCCTCCCTCAGCAATCTTCCTTTCTCTATGTTTTTAACCCCTCGGTTTAGGTGTGTGAACAGTCTACCTAAACATGCGTCGCAAAGCCTGTGTTCATTAAGTATTCTCTCCGCAAGTTTTTTTGTCTCCATGTTGAGAAACGTTGTGTTCATCATTTTCTCTGCATTCAACCGTTGTTTTTATAGTTTCCCTGCAACCTCTTCAGCAACCTCAAGAGTGGTATTGCTCCCACCCATGTCATAGGTTTTTACTTTCCCCTCTTTTATAACCTCAGCTATTGCGTTCTCAAGTTTTTTCGCCCATTTTTTTTCTCCAAGCCAGTCGAGCATGAGTTTCACGGAGAGCAGCATAGCCATGGGGTTAACCTTGTACTGTCCAGCATACTTTGGAGCGGAGCCATGTGTTGGTTCAAAAAGCGCGTAATCCTCACCTATGTTAGCGCTTGATGCAAAACCGAGTCCACCAACGAGTTGCGCTGAGAGATCAGAGATTATATCACCAAACATGTTTGAGGAAACCAGTACATCATAGGTCTGGGGGTTTTTGACAAGCCACATGCACATCGCATCAACATTCACCTCTTTGTAATCTATGTCTGGATATTCCTCTGCGATCTCCCTTGCTTCTTTAACCATCATTCCGCTTGTTTCTCTTATGACGTTGGGTTTCTCAACAACAGTTACGCTTTTTCTACCATACTCTTTGGCGTACTCAAAAGCGTCTCTCACTATCGTCCTACAAGCGTTTTTTGTGAATATTCTACAGGAGACAGCTATATCCTCAGAGGGTACATCCTTAAACTTTGTCATCTTTTTGTGTAAAAGAAGTGCTTTTCTTACTTCATCAGGTAGGGGATGGAATTCAACACCCGCGTAGAGTCCCTCTGTGTTTTCCCTGAAAACAATCAGGTCTATGTCATCCCTGTAGTTGAGAGGATTTCCTTTGAATGCTTTGCATGGCCTCATGTTTGTGTGAAGGTTAAACTCCTGTCGTATCCTCACTATGGGACTGGAGTATGTTAATCCCTTTCCCTGTAGTTCCGGTGTAAGCTCTTTTTGTGCGTCCTCATTTGGTTTTGAGGTTATTGCACCAAACAAACAGCAGTCTGTTTCTTTGAGTAATTCTATGGTTCTCTCTGGTAAAGGGTTTCCTTCTTTTTTCCAAAACTCCCAACCGATGTCTCCATATATATACTCTGCATCTATGTCTACGTGCTCTAGCACATTCATTGCTGCGTCCATAACGTCTTTTCCTACACCATCTCCTGGTAGTACTGCTATATGATACTTTGCCATAGGTCATGGTAATTAAACTTATATTTTAAAAACCTGTGCCAGGATGGGAAACAATGCTGAATTCAAGGAAGCTATTAGACATTACCGAAAAATTTCTACCAATTTTGGGTTTTATTCTACTGTTTTATCTCTTGTACACCATTGATTTAAGCAGGGTTGAGTACACGATATCCAGGATGAATCCACTGTTTTTTTTACTATCAGGAGCTCTGCTTTTGCTTAAAATACCCTTAAGTGTCTACAAATGGTACATGCTCGCTAAAAGCCAAGGGATTGAGGTCCGTTACCCCAAAATGTTTAGGTTTTACATGATGGCCCATTTTTACTCTGTGATAACTCCTGGTGGATTGGGCAGTTACATAAGGGTTAAATACCTCTATGATGAGGGCAAGGAGCTTGGGGGGTCCGTATCAAACGTTGTTATTGATGGTATGGTTGAGATGGTTAATCTGAGTGTTTTAGCGATTTTTAGCACGGTTTTACTGTTTTCAGTTAGATTGGAGCTTCTCATACCAATACTTTTCCTTCTTGCTACATCAGCTCTTCCTCTACTGCTTTTGATGCGGAAAAAACTTGGAAGCAGGTTTGCAAAGAAGATATTGTTGATGGTAGTACCTTCAAAATATAGAGGTTTGTTTGAGAGGGGTACGGAGAGCCTTTTTAGTAAACCTCCTTCTTTAAAGATTTTTCTTGCATCTGTGGTTTTGTCCCTGTTTACATGGCTTATCTGTTTCACCCAAATCTATCTGCTGATGCTGGCGTTTGGCGAAAACATTTCGTTGTTTGGAACCATCTCTGTGTGGTCTATTGCAGTGTCTATATCTTTTCTGCCGATAACAATTGGTGGACTTGGTGTCAGGGAATGGCTGATGGTGGTTTTATCTAGAAGGTATGGAATAGCTGCAACCGCGTCCTTATCAATCTCTCTGATGGGCTATGTGATTGTTTATTTGATACCTGCATTAGTTGGTGCTGTTTTTATAATCCTACACGCCACATCATATATTGAACGTCATGAGAAAAAAGTAGGTTGAAGGTTATTTTTTGAGTTCACCAAGTGTTGTCACTCTCTCTGCAAAAGCATTGTGCTTGTGGATGGATTCCTCACTCTCACTCCTTGCTATAACGATCGTGTCATCAGGTAGATTGCCGTATCTTTTAAGCACCGATGCCAGTATATCTCTAACAACATCCTCAACAAACTTTGGATTCTCATGGGCCTTTAAAACCAGTTCACCCTCATCTCTTCGTTTAAGCATACCATATGTTGGGCTGCTGAATGCATGCTCAACGATGTCTATGAGGTCGTTTGCTTCAACAACAGTTGAATCCCCTGGCACCTCTATCATCAGAGTGCTGATATTACGTTGGTTGTGCGTTGGCACCGCAACCGATTTTTTGTTACCAGTTAAGGCACGTATCACTTCCATGGCACATGGACAGGTTGTCATTCCAACAGCTTCAACACCAATAAGCTTCCTTATTTTACCGTCTCTCTCTGCGCGTGCCTCAGCTATCAACTTGTATGGTTCAATCTCCTCTCTACCTGAAGGGGTTTTTCTTCCAAGGAAATAGTCTGCCTTAGCCTTTACCTCGGCGAAGGTGGCGTAATCATGTTTGTCAAGCAATGAGCCCGCAATCTCTGCGCAGAATGTTTCAAGATCTGGAACAGGTTTTGTTTTACTGGTTTCAACGATCTCTGTAGTAAGCTCGAGGTTTCTAGACATATGGCTTCCTTTTTGAGAAGCAGGGAGGTCAACGAAGATGTCAAGTGTTGTAGGGAGTGTTATAACGGATTCCGCATCAGGTCTTTTTACATGAACAAGTTTTTTCACCTTTGTTACACCAACCCTTGTGAGTTTAAAATGAGCAGGTGGCTGAGAGGACTGTACATCTGGAAGTTTTTCATTCTCTTTCATATCTGCTTTTTCCTTAAACCACCTCCCATTAATTAACCTTCCTTCGCAAAAGATAAAAAGAGATTATGAGATGCAGCTTAGGGTGCCGCTGTGGCTCAGCAGGCAGAGCGATTCCTTGGTAAGGAATAGGCCGGGGGTTCAAATCCCCCCAGCGGCTCTAATTTTCTTAGAAGACATGGTAGATAACGGTGTTTCTTTTATTGTAGTAAATAGGGGATGTGTTACATAAACTTCCACGTGGTTGTCTCTTTGTTTGCTTGGTTTCCAGCGTTATCGTAAGCAACGACTTTTATTGTGTGTCTTCCGAAGCTTTTTTCACTCCATGTCCAAACAATGGTTTCTGCTGAGAGACTGGCTTTGAGTGTGTTGTCGATGTATAGTTCCACATGATTTATTCCTGTTTCATTATCTACTGCGTTGAATTCTATGTCTATGCTACCGATGATGATGGTTGTGAAGAAAGATATTATTTTGTTGTTTTTTAGGTAGATTGCTTTTTCTGGTTTAACTATCTTTATGGTTGGGGGGGTCGTGTCTTTTTCTTCTGCTATTGTTGTGAAATGCCATGTTGGACCAACTGAGACACTACCGTAGCTATCTTTTGCGACGATTTTCCAGTAGTATGTGGTGTTTTTGTTCATTGTTCCTGGGTTGAATGTTGTGGCAGTGTGGTTTTCAGCAACCTTTGGTGGTGGAACTTTTAAACCAAGGTATATGTCGTAGGTGACGTTATCATCTGGGTCAGGGTCGCCACCTTTCCAGTTTAGAGTGGTGTTGATGGGTACATTGGTTGATCCGTTTTCTGGGTGTGGAGTGTTTGGTGTATACGGTGGGTTGTTTGAAAACGCTGCTGTGGTGAACTCCCATGTTGGACCGCTGGTTTGATGGTTATGGTTGTCGTAGGCAACG
>JAGGZU010000131.1 GCA_021161865.1 Thermoplasmata archaeon | reverse complement strand
GTATTCTGGATCTGCAGTTAGTGAGGCGTCACAGAAGAACAGAAACTTTTGAGGTATGGTTTTTATCTCCTTTATAACATGTTCAATGGGACGCTCCCTATATGTACGGCCGAAAAGGGTGTTTGTGATTGCGCAGAAACTGCAACCAACGGGGCATCCTCTTGTTGCTTCTACAACAATCTTTCCAGAGGAACCAGGTGTATATTTTCTGTTGTATACTTGAATCGTTGATAAATCAACTGGTCTGGTTTGTCTGTAGAATGGTTTAAGTTTGCCTTTTTCGAAATCCTTCAGCAGTTGAGGCCATGTTTCCTCCGCCTCACCTATAACCACGCTGTCAGCATGTTGTTTCGCTTCATCCGGTAAAGCAGAAGCATGGGCACCACCGAGTACAACGGTTGTTCCTCGTTTACGGAACTCATCTGCTATTTTGTATGCGGTTGGAGCATAGCTGGTGATGAAGATGAGTAAAAGCAGGTCGCATTCCTTGTTGAAATCAAATCTATCTTTTTCTATGTGTATAACTCGGATATTATGGTTTTTTGGAGTTAATGCAACCAATACATCCGGTTGAAGTGAATCGAAATAGTTTGCCCCGAAATCTGGATGAAGTAATCTGGCTGCTATTATATTCATTCATGTAGGAATGCAATCCGTCGGTAAAAAATATTGCCACATACCAAGGAATCTAAGGGAGTGATTTTAGTATTGCAAGGTTGAAAAAGGGACCGTAACCTAACTGTGCACTTCTTATTATTCTTCTCATTCGGTTGAAGAAGGAGTTGAACTCTTTACTCATCTGGTTGTACCCTTGTTGTAGTTCTTCCGGGAGCATCTGTTTTGGTTGAAAAACGACTTCTTTCCATGTGTATTTCGACCAGTCCTTGGTGAGAATTCTTTTCTCTCTATCCAGCCTCTCATAAAGCGGTGTTCCAGGAAAGGGTGTGAGGATGAAGAAACCAGCGTCGTCTATCTCCATCTCGTTGATAAAATCCAGGGTGTTTGAAAAAACGTTTTTCCTGTCGTGGTCGAGACCGAACATGAATGATCCTGTAACAAGCATGCCATGCTCATGTATTTTTTTAATAGCATTCTTATAATATTCAACCTTGTTTGTTACTTTACCCACATCGTTAATATTCTCCTGGGAGATGGACTCAAATCCAACAAACCATTCTGCGCATCCTGCTTCACTGGCTAGTTTCAAAAATTCATCATCCTTAGATAATACATCCACATTTCCCCGGCACATAAGCCTTTTGTTTAATGGTTTTATAGCTTTAAACAGTTTTTTCGTGTAATCAGGGTTTATAGTCAATGAAGGGTCATCCATCCAGATATTCTTTTGTGGCATAGATTTTAGCTCCTCTACCACATACTCTATCGGCCGAGTACGAAATATGCGGCCTGCAGAATAATTGGTTATTGCACAAAACTCGCAGCCATAGGGGCAGCCGCGGGAGGATTGGATGTTGTTTCTAAGAAAACTCTTTTCCGCAAACCTTTTTTTATCTATTATAGGTGGTATTGCTGACAAATCTACAGGTCTTGTCTCTTTATAAAACGGTTTAAGTTCGCCTTTTTCGAAATCCTTCAGCAGTTGAGGCCATGTTTCCTCCGCCTCACCTATAACCACACTGTCAGCATGTTGTTTCGCTTCATCCGGTAAAGCAGAAGCATGGTATCCACCAAGGACAACCTTTACACCCTTCTCCCTGAACTTGTCCGCTATTTCATATGCGTGGAAAGCATTCGCTGTGTATGTGGTTATACCAACGATATCGTAGTTTTTGTTGAAGTTGATTTTGTCGAATCTTTCATCTACTATTTCTATCAAATATTTTTTAGGTGTTACAGCAGATAAACAACGGAAAACATATGGGTAGCCCATACGCTGAAATGAGACTGAGGGACGCTTGTATGATGGAAAGGAGGGGAAAATAAACAATATTATCATGGTTCTTCCTTTAATGGTTTACAGCAATATTAGTTTAACCATTAGAACCTTTCAGGAGAAGAATCCGCCGCTAAGTATGGTGAGTGGAGAAATGTGCATGTTTTTTGCCCCGTCACATATAATAAATCTTCTAAATGTTTCTCTGAATGAGTGGAACTCACGTGTTGTTTTTATGTATCCTGTTAGTAACTCATTAATGCTCATGTTTTTAGGGTAAAATACCACTTCCTTGGCATTGTACTTTGACCAGTCTCTGGTGAGTATACGTCCTTCTCGCTCCAATCTTTCAAAAAGTGGTGTGCCTGGGAAGGGAGTCAATATGTTGAATGATGCCTTGTTTAACCTCATTCTATAAATCTCGTTGATTGTTTGATTAAACGTTTCTTTAGTGTCTGTATCGAAACCAAAAATGAATGAGCCTAACACCTCCATACCATTGTCTCGTATGTTTTTTATTGTATCAGCATACTTTTCCACCCGATTTGTCTTTTTACCGATTTGATCAATAGTTGCCTGTGAAATCGATTCAAATCCAACCTCCCATTCGAGACAACCTGCCTCACCAGCAAGTTTTATTAGTTCTTTATCTCTGCTTAGCACGTTTATGTTTCCCTCACATATGAACCTCTTGTTCAGGTTTTTCATCTCTTTGAAAAGTTGTTTTGTATAATTTGGAAGTATTGTAAGTGAAGCATCATGGAACACTATGTTTTTCTCTTTAATCTCACTTATTTCCTCTATCACACTCTCTATCGGTCTGCAGCGGAATACTCCACTTAATGGTGACGTGCCAACTGAGCAAAATTCGCAACTATAGGGGCATCCTCTGGTGGCTTGCACTGGAACGATCTTGCTGTTTTTGTAGAGTATATCCCTTTTTGGTTTAGGTATTGTATCAGGGTTCACTGGTCTGGTTTGTCTGTAGAATGGTTTAAGTTTGCCTTTTTCGAAATCCTTCAGCAGTTGAGGCCATGTTTCCTCCGCTTCACCTATAACCACGCTGTCAGCATGTTGTTTCGCCTCCTCTGGTAAAGCAGAAGCATGGGCACCACCGAGTACAACGGTTGTTCCTCGTTTACGGAACTCATCTGCTATCTGGTAGGAGCGTGTAGCGTTGAATGTGCAGCAGCTTATACCAACAAGGTCATAAAATCTGTTAAAGTTGATGTTTTCAAATCGTTCGTCGATTATCTTAACTGAATGGATTTCTGGTGTTAGCGCAGCCAGTATCGCCAGAGAAAGTGGTGATGGGATATATCGCAAAAAGAAAGTAGTAAGTGGGGTGATTTTATGAGCTTGTGATGATGGGTTGATTAATAGGATATCCATTATTTTTAGGATTAATCGATTGGGTTTTAAAAAGATTTGTTTTGGTAAATTTGGGATGTGTTTTCGGTGTTAAATTTATGATGTTTGCCTATGTTGATGAAACATGTTTTCTTTTCAGTAAGGTGTATAGTGTTACTAGCCTTGAGAAAGCCAGTAGAATCAGGTACCTACGTTCTATTGTTGATTTGGGTTTTTTGTCTGGAAATGAGGTGCTTTCTGCACCTTTTCTGTCTTCGTATTGAAAAATAAAGTTTGCATCAAAGTATATTGAGGTAAATAAAGTTTTTAGGAAATCTGTCATAGTTTCTCCAGGGAAACCAACAATGAAGTGTGAATAAAGAAACGTTTGAGGGGAAATTTTTCTTATTTTCTTTATTATTTGAACTACTTTATCAACATCGTAATGTCGATTCATTCTTTTTATTATTTTGTTGGATCCGCTTTGTAAAGTGAGTTGAATAGAGTCTATCTTGGTGTTTTTAAACATTTTTAAGTATTGTTTAGTCTGCCTTTGTAACCACATCGGGTTCAGGAAATTAAAACTTATAGATGCATCAGGGTAAAACCTTTGTATCTCCTCAACCAGTGCTGGCAAATTAAGATCTTTATCTATGCCATAGCTTCCGCAATCGTCAGCAATAAGAAGTATCTTCTTCGATCCTCCATAGTGGGGCTTTATTTCATTGATGATAGTAGATGGTTCCTTGGATTGAATTTTTTTCTTGGCCTTTTTTATGACGCAGTAACTGCAGTTTCCTGCACATCCTGTTCCTGTCTCAACAATTTCCACGAAGATTTTGTGATGTTGTTCGATATCACTCATCATTGCTTCGTAGTTAAGTAGAAACTTTTTGGAAATATGGTTGAGGAAGGTGTTTGGCCGGAAGAGTATGGTTCCTCTTAGGTCGTATACGTTTTTACCCAGAGTTAAATTAGTTTTTGTGTTTTCTGAGAAGCCGTATTGTACGTCATGTATGGAGACTTTATTGAAGAATATCTCGTCGAGTTTGTGCATCTCATCGAAACTTATTTTTTCTGCATCTAATGGTTCTAACAATTCTCTGTTTATTTTTACTAGGCAACCCAGCATGATGATCCTGGTTTTGTCCATTTTCATTTTTTTGTATTTTCTGTATAATTCTAATGAGAGTTCTTCGCTTTTTTTGAATACCCCGCAGGTGTTTATTATTATGTAATCTGCTTCATGGGGATTGTTCACGACTTTGTGACCATTCTCTGTAAGATATTTTGATATTTTGGCGCAGCTTGCAAGGTTTGATAGGCATTCCCAACTTGCGCTGTCGATAAAAACCTTGTGTTGACTCATATGATGAGGTTGGTATGCAGTTATAGCTATTTTAAAATTTAGACAATTTTAGGGTGATGAAATTCCTGTGTTGATAAGAAGTAGTTATAAATTAACAAAAAGTATATTATGAAAGTTCACAGGTAATGAAGATGTAAATCCAAGGGTTTCAACATTTTTAAGCGTTCTCTTTATTGTATTGACTGGTGAATGTATTTCATCAAGAAATTCTATGGTACCATAGTATAGTTCATCCGGCGCTCATAAGCTTTGGCTTAAAAACTACATGGAACAGGTCATACTTACGCCAATCCTTTGTTATAATTCTATTTTCTCTTTCCATCCTGTTGAATAGTCTTGTTCCAGGAAGGGGTGTTAGTATGGTCGTACCTATAGAGTCGATGTTCATTTCCTGGATAGCGTCATAGGTTTCTTTAAAAACGCTTTTTGGGTGGTCATCGAAACCAAAGACAAAGGAGCCGATTACTCCCATACCGTAGTCATGGATTTTTTTAACAACCTTTTTGTATTCTTTTACTATGTTGGGTTTTTTTCCTGAATCATCTATGCCTTTTTGATATATCGATTCGAAACCAATCTGCCAGCACATGCAGCCTGCTTCATTCGCCAACCTCAGAAACTCCTCGTATTTGGCCATATTTGTGTTTCCAAATGCAGCAAATTTTTTGTTGAGACTTCTCATTTTATTAAATAATTTTTTTGTATATTCGAGGTCTATACTCATTGAAGCATCGTAGAATATAAAATATTTGGACGGAATAGACTCTATTTCTTTAATAACCTGATCAATGGGTTTTTTCCTGTGTATTCTCCCAAACCTGGCGTTTGATATTGCGCAGAATTCACATCCATGTGGACATCCTCTGGTTGCTTCAACTCCACCTATTTTAATTAAACCACGGATGAGACTGTTGACGGTCTCCGTCTCTATCACATTTGGTAGAGACGTGTTTTTAATATCTGCAGGTGATTCGGACATATAAAAATCCTTCAACTCCCCCTTCTCTAAATCATTTAACAAATTTTGCCAGTTTCCCTCAGCCTCACCTATAACCACACTGTCAGCATGTTGTTTCGCTTCATCCGGTAAAGCAGAAGCATGGTATCCACCAAGGACAACCTTTATGCCTTTTTCTCTGAATCTATCTGCTATCTCATATGCTCTCGGTGCAGTTGCAGTAAAAAAACTTATACCAACCAGATCCCATTTTTCTTCAAAATCTATAGTTTCATATCTCTCATCAACAATTTCAACGTCGTGTTGTTTTGGTGTCAAAGATTTTAGATACTGTAATGTGATAGACGGCCAGTTTATGGCAAATGTTTTTAATATTTCATCATAAAATTTTTTGTTATGTTCTTCGAAGGTTGGGGAGATCAGAAGTATCCGCATTTAAATTATATTATTATCGTTATCTCTTAAAATGTTTTGGGGAATTAAAGGGTTTAAATCTCAAAAATCATTTTGTCAGCAATTTTTTGAGTTGCTGTTTATTTTTTTGATTTAAGTCGAGTTACTATTTTTTGTTTGTATGTATCCATTTTGCCGCCACATTGTTTATTCTATCTAAGAAAAACTTTTTGTTCAGTTTCCAGGTTTCTTCTATCAGCATCTCCCGGGGTATATGTTTTGGTTTAAACACAACGTTTGTACATGTATACTGAGACCAATCCTTGGTGAGTATTCTTCCCTCCCGTTCCAGCCTTTCAAAAAGAGGGGTACCTGGGTATGGAACCAGTATGTTGAAACCCGCTGCATCTACTTCTAAATGTTCTACGAAATCTCTGGTAAGTGAGAAAGTATCTACTGTGTCGTTGTCAAATCCAAGTATGAATTCGCCTATCACATCTATACCGTGGTCATGTATCTTTTGGACAGTTGAAAAGTAATCCTCTACCTTGTTTGTGTTTTTTCCCACACCATCTATGTTTTTTTGTGAAACTGATTCAAACCCAATGTGCCATTGAAGGCATCCAGCTTCACTCGCTAACTTTAGTAGTTCTTCATCCTTTTTCAGAACATTTACATTGCCGTTGCACATCAACAATCTTTTCTCAAGGTCTTTCATCTCTTTAAATAACTGTTTTGTGTATTCTGGATCTGCAGTTAGTGAGGCGTCACAGAAGAACAGAAACTTTTGAGGTATGGTTTCTACCTCATTTATAACATGTTCAATGGGACGCTCCCTATATGTACGGCCGAAACTGGTGTTTGTGATTGCGCAGAAACTGCAACCAACGGGGCATCCTCTTGTTGCCTGGATTGGAGCAACAGGCAGTATCTCGTTGTCAAATATGT
>JAGGZU010000109.1 GCA_021161865.1 Thermoplasmata archaeon | reverse complement strand
TCAATGAGTTCAATCCATTCTGTGTAGTTTGGAGATGGTTCGTATATTCCCTGTAATGACCTCGGTTCAAACTGTGTTGGAAGTGTATATTCTGCAGTATAAACATTGTTTTTATTGTAGTCCGGCAAAAGTTTAGCCTGGTTTTCGCTTTCAAAGTTTCCCTGAAGAATTCTTATTCCAAAATCTGAAAACTCGCCTGTTGAATTCATGAATTTTGGATCTATGCTTTCATCAAAATATTCTGGGAAAAATTTATAATATCTATCCAAAGCACTCCTGAATCCCCATTCTGCATCACATTTATATAGATATATGGTAAAATTCACGACATTAAAATTGGTTAAAGGAGATAAACCGAAACTGAAAGATATCCCAAATTTATTCATATCTGCATCATAAAAAATCCTGAAGATGCGAGGTTTTGAAAGAGGAACAGCGATTGACAGTCCAATTTCATCATTGGTGATTGCGGATACCGGATATGGGGATAATGGCAGATAGCTGCTTTCATCTGCGTTTACAACCATCTCATACAGACCATCATCAATCTGTCTCCAGTTTCTCATATCATCCCACCATTTCCATTGATGCGCATTGATTGGAAGCAAAAAATAAACATCAATAGCCTTTTCCTCCCCATTTCCTTTAATTTCTCCATCTATTTGAATATAATCGTGATTTGATTGATATCTTGCGGTAAAATTTAGTTCATTAAGACTGCCTTCATAGATGAGTGTATTTTCATCTTTCCTTATTGTTCCTTTTGCTGCCTTCATTTTAGTTTTTTCAGGCATTTTGTAAAGGGATACATCATCGAACCATGCCGTACTTTTGTTTGCTCCCGGGATAGCATTAATTTTTGGTCCAATGAAAATTATTGCCACCCTTGATTTTACTGCATTTGAAGGCGAGACGAAAATTTTTGAGAATTGCTTCCATGAATTGAGTGTGTGATCTATTTTAATTTCTTCTCTGCTTATTTCATTTCCTTTGCTATCATAAAATATGCAATAGACAGACATGGAAAGTACCCAAGGTCCAAGGAAACCAAAGTCATTCATGGCAAATAGCGATAAGCAATATTCTTCCCCTCCTTCAATGGGTATAGCAGAAGATATATAACCCATTTCATTTGGTTTTTTGCTGGCAGCATAAGAAAACATTTTCAATGAAAAGTTTCCAGAATGAACATTTTCTGTATCCAATGAAATGTTTTTATTCCCACTTATAGCAATTTCTTCCCATCCATCTGCTATTCCATCGCCATTATCATCAAATTCAAAACTTGAATCGAAAACAAGATTCTCTATCTCGTAATCTGGTGTAAAATCTCTCACCCAGAAAATCGGTGAAACCTCAGCGACAAATTCGTTGTCATCTACTCTCAAGCTTTCAATGAAACCGTTTTCATCTAACGTAAGCTCCAACCCGTCGTTCGTTGAAACAACAAACCCGCTGTCCTTGGAAGCAGCCACAGGTACAGTAAACAGGAGGAGAAAAACCAGGTTCAACACAATCAACCTTTTCATAATTATTTTTACTCACCTCCAGGTTTATATTGGTTTACCCAATTTTTTTCCAAATTCAACCCAAACCCCTTTTTTAGATGTTAAACATTATCACATCCATCTCATCTCCCCCCGTGTACCCGGTACTGTTGTATACTATCACCATAATCTTGTGTCTTCCGAAAACGGTTTCATCCCACACCCATTCGTAAGGGGGTTGTGTGTCAATTTGTTTTAGTTTGTCGTCAATGTAAAACTCTGTTTTTTCTAAGTCAGGTAATGTAGTGTTTACTTCGATCGTTATTTTACCTAGTATTATTGTGTTTCCAAAAAGAGTAGACGCTGTTTCTCTGTCAAAAATGTAAAGGTATCCTTTCTTTGGCTTTTTTATTTCAGTAAATAAATAGTTGTGGGTTTTTGAGGTTATGACGATGACATCGTAGATTTTGAGTTCAGGAATAACCATGTCAACGTAGTCTTCGTTGACAGAAAGGTTTATGGTCAAGTTTTGGTTGAAGCAGGGGGAGACAACGTATGCGTTGCTGATGTTGAAACCTGGTTTTTTTATACGGATATGCACGTTTGTTTTTGGTACAACTTTGTCGTTCCATTTAATGTAATCATAGTTTACCAAGTGAATCACTATTCTTTTTTCCTCAGGTTGAAAATAAGGGTAAGCGATTATTTTACGATCCATTTTTTCTACGTACAATGGAATAGGAACATTCTTTTCCACGATATCTTGTATCCTTTGTCTTAACTCGTCGTTGTATGTGTGGAAGTATTCGTTGGCTACGTCTTGTGTGAAGATGAATGTGCCGTTTCCAAAACTTAGTTCACCTTCTTGTTGTTCAAATCCTAGGGCTTGTGGGTCGAAAACCACTGCTTTTCCACCCAACATCACATACTCTTTTATTGATTTTTTTTGGTTTTCTGTTATGTTTAACACTGAGGGTATAAAGAGTAAATCATATGGAGTTAGTTTTTCCAGTGTCAAGGATTCGTTTATGTAGAAACCGTCTCCATCGAAAACTATTTCAAAGGGAGTGTTTGATTCAGCCAGTGCTTGAGCAAGACCGAGGTAGCTGTCACTTTTGTTTCTCATACCTTCACCATACAGGTAAAGTATTGCAACCGGGCTTTTTATAACACCCTTGTACAACTTTTGGTGTTTGATTACGAAATCGTAGATGTCAGCGCAACCTTCCCAGTCGCTGTTTTTTCCCCATACCTTCATGTACCAGTTCACGAATGCCCCTCTGTTTGCGTATGCTTCAGCGCACAATATTGAGAGGTAGTTTTTGTAGGAGTGTAAAGGGTTTTCTGCTATGTACGCTGCTTCGCTTGCACCAAGAAGTATAACACCTGGTGTGTTTGTGGAAGCATAAGCAAGTTTCTCCCATGCTAGCCATTTTGCACGTGGTAACCCGGGAAGAGGATTATCAGCAAGAGCAGAGTATTTGTTTTCGAATGTGAAAAAATCTAGTAAACCAGCAAATTGTAAACCCTTACTCCAGTAATCGCCACCGCGTGGTGTTCCTAGAGCGTAGGAGTTTGCAGCGATTGCAATGTTTTTTCCTTTCTTTGCAGCATACTCTTTTAACTCTTGTATCAATCTTTTTTTTGCGTTGAAGTTTCCGATTTCAAGGAACTCAAAGTATTCTTTGTTCAGTGCATCAGCTTTTATTCTCTCATCGTATGTGAGGTACATGGTTTGTGCGATTCTGTTCTTTAGATCATAAGAAGAAATGTTGTTTATATCGAAAATCTGCTGAAGTTGTTCATCGCTGTATTTGTTCATCAAAAATTCCCTGAATTTTTCGATTGTGCAATTACTGAAACCTGGGGCATCAAGCCAGTCAATGTATTGAGATGCCCATTGGTACATTGGAATGAATCCACTGCCTTGTATTTCGTCAAGCACTATCAAGTCTGCTCCCGCGTCTATAGCTTTTTTACCGTGTTGTATACACCAGTCAATGAACTCATTGTTCAAAGCGTTCATCCAGTATGATTCTGCGTTTTTGTCCCAGTAGCAGAGTTTTCCATCTACACTCCGGCATGCAAACTCCTCCAGTTTGTCTCCTTGGAAGGAATGGTGTCCTTGAGTTGTTAGAATCGTCGCTGGAACAAGCATTCCCTCCTCGTGCATTGTATCCACAAACTCTTTGTCACTTGTGTAGTTTCTTCCTGAAAAAAGGGTTTCAAGGTATCTTCCTAGGGCGAAGGGTGAGGAAAGGTTGTTGGCGAAGAAACCGTTCCATAAACCGTTGACTGTGACATGAAAGGTTTTTATGTCATCTGGTGCAAAAGCAACCATGTTGTACACTTGAGTTTGGTTGAACCATGATTTTGTGTCCTCAATTGATGAGGTTTGTTTATTTAACAGGATTTGAGGTTGGGAAACAGTGTTTTCTAATGGTGTTAACCCTGTTAAAACTAGGGTGATTAGGATAAACAGTGAGGTCACTCTTCTTTTTTTAGATGTTAAAAACGATTGCATCGATTTTATCCTCCTCGCTGCTTCCTCCCGCATAGTAGGTTTTAACCTTTATCCTGTGTTTACCAAAAACTACTTCATCCCATGTCCATTGGTATGGTTTTTGGGTGTCGTTGTGTTTTAAAACGTTGTCAACGTAGAACTCTACTCTTGTTACATCCTTACCTGGTGGAATATATGGTTGTATTGTTATTCTACCGAATATTATGGTGTTTCCAAAAAACGTTTGGGTTATTTCTCTATCAGCTATGTATAGTCGTCCTTGTTTTGGTTTCTGTATAAACATTTTGTTTTCAACGATTGGTAGTATTATGCATGATGGGTGTTTACTGTCGAAATATAGTGTGTTATGCGCTATTTTGTAGGTTGTGTTTTTGTAGATACCATCTGCTGTGTTTGGGTTAGCTAGGAATCTTGGGTAGTTGGATGAGGAAACAGCTACTCTTATCCTGTGACCTGTGTTCCAAATGTATGAGGTACTCCATAAGTCTACTTCTATCTCATATATCTCCCCTGGTTCCATGAACTCCCAGTGGTCTCTACCGTTACGGTTTCTCATCCTAAGGATGCCGTCTGTTATAAGCATTGATCTGCCATCTGGGTACACGTCTGTGAGTTTAACAGTGAAATCAGTGTCAAGGCAGTCTGAGGAAACAAACAACCTTGCTTTAACTGGTCCTGTTGCCTCTATTGGTTCATTTAGTGGTGGTGTGGTGAAGATTATGACGTCACTTCTGTTTTCAACGGGTCTTTGATCGTATGGTCCACTGGGCAGTATCAGGTTTTGTCCACCAATGGTGGGGACAGGGTTTGTTGGATCGTAGGTGTAGGTTATCGGACTGTAATCACTTGGGTAGTTAGTGTTTAGTGTTCCGTTTTCATGGAAGTAGAATGGTGTTTCCTTTGCTGGTATAGGCCAGGCATCTGCGTGTCTCCACTCGTTTCCAGGAGCGGAGGGGTCATCTACATCTCCCATAACGTAGTAGGTTACAGGAGGCCATTCATCGAAACCACTGGAGAGGTTCATGGTGTACTGGTTTATCATTTCCACAAACAGGTTGAAGGAAAAGTTGTCTATGGAGTTCGCAGGGTAAACAAGCTCTCCTTGTTTTCTTTTTCCTGCTCCACCGTGTGTCCATGGCCCCATTATGAGTTTAGATTTCCCTTTTGCTCCTTCTCCACCTTTGTATTGGTATCCCATGAACCCATCTATGGTTCCTTGTTGGAAGCAGTCGTACCATCCCCCTATGTGGATAGCTGGTACGTTAACATCACTCCAGTTGTCCTCTAAAGACACGTTTGTCCAGTAGTCAAGTGTGTAGTTCTCATGTTCCCAGAGTTCCGGTAATATATAGGTGCTTCCTTGTCCTTCCAGCCATTTTTCTACCAGGTTTTTACGGAATTCTCCACCCTGGTAGATTGCGTGTTTGTGTAGGTCTGGGGTGGCTACAGCAATGTACTGGCAAGCTAGGTTTGGTGGGTTTGCTCCAGCCATGTAGTATTGGTTTATACCAAGTGCTGATCCACCAAAGGTAGCGATTTTACCGTTCGACCAGTTTTGAGACGCAATCCATGCAAGCGTGTCTGGTCCATCAGTGTGAGCATTCCTGAAAACTGTGTCTACTCCTTCTGATGCGAATCTTCCACGCATGTCCTGCACAATGGATGGCCACCCAGCATCTGCCCATCCGCTGAGGTTTATGTTGTCCTTGTTGTAGGGTGTCCTTATTAGTATGCATCCATGGGGTGGATAGTCTTCGTATGGTAGGTACACGTCTGTCGCTAGTTTTATGCCGTCACGCATTGGAACCATGTATGTTTTTTTTATGGATGGAGAAAAATCTGTTTTGGTTGTTTTTCCTTGTGTTTCTACTATGGTTGCTGCCTCTACACTTAATAGTGTGATCAGCACTAAGAAAACCATACTTTTTTTCCATAAACCATATAACATTTTTTTCTCCCCTTGTTGTACTATAAACCTTTTTGGTTTTAAAAAACTATCCTACAAACCGTGTAATGCCCTTGTTTTTTTAAGCCGGCGGAGGGATTCGAACCCCCGACCTATCGCTTACGAGGCGATCGCTCCGACCAGCTGAGCTACGCCGGCTTCTCGATTTGGAAACATTAATGGTTTAAAATAGATTTTGTAAACTACTTGTGATACTCAATCCCTTTGATTATTGTGAAGGCTCTATAAAGTTGTTCGAGGAATATAATACGTATTAGCTGGTATGGAAACGTCATAGTGGATAGAGAAAGAACGAAATCTGCTTTTTTCTTTAACTCCTCTTCTACTCCTTCCCATCCACCTATGAGGAAACAGAGGTTTTTCTGGGAAAGGATTTGTTTTTGTAAGAAGGATGCGAAATCTTTTGATGAAAGTTGTTTTCCTTTTTCATCCAGAAGGATCAGGTAACCACATTTTTTCAGCGTCTCGTTAACTTTTTTGTCATCCTCAATTTCTTTTACCTTGATGGTGGTAAACCGTTGTAGTCTTTTAAGGTAATAGTTTTCGGCATCCTTCAGGAATCTTTCTCTGAGTTTTCCGATGCAGAGCAGGGTTATGTTCATGGTTTTTTGTAAACATGAACAGGTTGATAAAACCCTTCCTGTTTTCATTTATCATGATTTGTGGTGTTGACGAAGCCGGAAGAGGACCTGTTATAGGACCAATGGTGGTTGCAGGGGTTCAGGTTGAAAGTGAGGATGTATTGAAGGATTTAAACATTCGGGATTCCAAAAAATGTACACCGAAGAGGAGAGACAGACTCGTTAAGTCGATTAAGGAGAAGGCAGAGGGATATGAAACCGTGGTGATAAAGGCTGAGGATATAGACTCCCTTAGGAAAACTATGACGTTGAACGAGATAGAGTTGAACGCTTTTGCAGCGGTTATGAAAAAACTTAGGTCTGATGTGTATTATGTGGATTCCGCTGATGTTGATGAAAAAAGATTTGGCAACGCTCTTGGAGAAAAACTTGGTTTTAAAGCAGAGATAGTCTCAGCTCATAAGGCAGATGACACCTATATAATAGTTGGTGCAGCATCTATTCTTGCGAAAACCACTAGAGATATGGAGGTTAGAAGGATAGCGGAGGAGTTGGAGAGTGCACTGGGTTTACCGTTAGGTAGTGGATATCCTGCTGACCCGGTAACACAGCGCTTTCTCAAAACATGGATTGAACGTTTTGGCTCTCTGCCGCCTGAAACAAGAAGGTCATGGAAGACGGTTAAAAGGTTTCTCAGGGAGGATAAAACCCTATCCCTAGATGATTTCTAGAAGGACTGCTTTCCTGTAAACCTTTTTTTGAAGGATTTTATCCAAGAGGGTAGTCCTTCAACGGTTCTTATGGTTGTAAGTTTCGCTAACGTTTTACGGTATCGTGTATTGCACTTTACTCTTCCCTCAAGATTCTTTTTTATTCTCGCGCAGAGTATTCCCCCTCTCCTGTCCCAGTCTGTTAGGATGATTATCTCATGGTATCTGCTTGCTATAAAATCGCAGAAATCCGATAGGGTTTTTCCCGTGTTTACCCTTATGATAACACCTATCACACCGAGTTTGCGTAAAGCAGTCGCATCCTTCTCTCCTTCAACCAAAAGAGGTATTTTTCTATTCTCCTCGATGAGGTTGTCAACAACCTTTTCCAGTTCCTCAATAGTTTCATTGTAGTTCATCAAAGGCACCTCTGAGTTTGTCAATAACCTCTTTCTTTGACATGGAGAGAACCATTATCCTTTTTTCCCTAGAGCTTTTTCCGGATATTATTTTCACGTTTTCTGTTTTGGTGTTGAAAAAGTTTGAAATAATCTGTATGATTTCTTTGTTTGCCTTGTTGTCCTGCGGTGGTTGTGTTACATGTATTTCTATGCTTTTTCGCCATTCGTCGTATCCTGCTGGAAAAAGGTTTTTTTTACTGTTTGTAGAAACATGTATTTTAAGGGTTATACCCTCCCTGCTTTCTCCTATACTATCATCAACGTTAGTCATGGCTCCACAATAAAACCTTTTTTCATAAGCATATGTGTTTCTTCTCTTGCCTTTTTGATTATCTGCTCCGCGTTCTTATAAATCTCTTTTTCACTTAGTTTTTTCCTTGCTATCCCCTGCTTTATAGCCTTCATTCCAACAGCAGCTGCCTCATGGGGAAACACCTCCCAGTCATCCATCGTTGGAACAATGTACTCCTCGGAAAGTCCCTTTTGTTCTGCAACCTCTGCAATGGCGTAGGCAGCGGCGATATGCATTTCATCAGTTATTGTTTTAGCCATCACGTCGAGTGTGCCTCTGAATATCCCTGGGAATCCAAGGCTGTTGTTCACTTGGTTGGGAAAGTCACTTCTACCTGTTCCAAAAACTTTTACTCCAGCTTCTTTCGCCTCCCATGGCCAGATCTCAGGTATAGGGTTTGCCTCAGCGAACATGATGGCGTTGTCATTCATGTTTTTTACCCACTCTTTTTTTATGGTTCCTGGACCAGGTTTTGATGCCGCTATGCAAACATCTGCTCCCTTTAATGCCTCAGTCAAATCCCCTGTTCTGTTTTCACAGTTTGATCTCATAGCGATGTCGTATTTGTAAGGGTTTTTTTCCTTAAGCAACTCTATATCCTCTCTGTCTGGGTGTAGTATGCCTTTTGAGTCGACCGCTATTATGTTACGGTAAGGCACCCCTGCTTTTACAAGGGTTCTTATCAGGCAAACGTTTGCTGCCCCAGTGCCAACTATTGTGTAAAGCACTTCTCTCATTTTTTTGCCAACCACTTTTAGACCATTAATTACGCCAGCTAACGTGATGGCTGCTGTGCCCTGTTGATCATCATGCCACACTGGTATATCCATCTCCTGTCGGAGTTTGTCGAGTATGTAGAAGCATTTTGGTGATGATATGTCCTCTAGGTTGATCCCTCCGAAGGTTGGAGCTACCCATTTCACAGCCTGTATGAATTCATCTGGGTTTTTGGTATCCAACATCACAGGGAAGGCGTCTACTCCTCCAAGGTATTTGAATAGTAGGGCTTTTCCTTCCATGACCGGTAAGCCAGCCAGTGGTCCTATGTCACCAAGGCCTAACACTCTGGTGCCATCGCTGATTACAGCAACAAAGTTGGCTTTGTTGGTGTGTTCAAAAACCTTGTCAGGGTTTTTTGCTATTTCTTTGCATGGTTCTGCCACGCCAGGAGTGTACCATATGCCAAAGTCGTCGAAGCTTCTTATTGGGCATTTTGGCAAAACCTGTATTTTGCCTTTGTAAAAAGGGTGTAGTTTTAGTGCATCCTGTGCAGGTTTTTTTGTTTTTTCCAGCAACTCCTTTACAGTAACCTTTTTTTCCATGAAATCACTGTGATGTGATAGATGGAGTGAATTAAAGTTTTGTCCAATAAGATTATTAAACCATTGTTTTTTTGGTAAAACAGTATGATAGCTTTGATATCCCTGCTGGTTGTGATACTGTTTTCGATTATCATAGTGAGGATAGGTGCGGTGGCTCTTGAGATGACTGGTTTGTCAAAGGAGATGGCTACCTTCCAAGCTCAATCAGCTTTTTCTGGAGCTGGCTTCACCACATCCGAGTCGGAGTATGTTGTGTCTCATCCTGTACGTAGAAGGATAATAAGGATTCTTATTTTTGTTGGAAGCGCAGGTGTGGCATCTGCGGTTGCAACCTTGATTTTAACCTTTATTGGGCAGACTCAGGAAGAGGCTACTATTAGACTTGGTTGGTTGTTTGTTGGACTTGTTGTGATCTATCTGTTTGCTCGTTCTAAGATGATAGATAGAGGTATGAGGTGGGTTATTAAGAAAGCTTTGAGTAGATTTACAAGTTTAAAGATTTATGATTATGAGCAGTTGTTGGGTTTGAGCAGAGGGTATTCTATAGGTGAGTTTACCGTTAAAAAGGGTAGTTGGTTAGATGGAAAAAAATTGGAGGAGCTTAAACTCAATGAAGAGGGTATTGTAGTTCTTGGTTTGTATAGAAAGGTTGAGGATAGGGAGTGTTTTTTGGGTACGCCAAGTGGTGACACAAGGATTTTTAGGGGAGATAAACTGATTTGTTATGGGCCAGAGCATGCTGTGAGGAGTTTATCTGAGAGGATGAAGGGTAAAAAGGGTGGTGAGGAGCATAAGGAAGCTGTTAAGGAGGAAAGGATTAGAAGAAGGGATCAGGAGGATGAGTTAAAGAAACTGGAACAGATTTTAAAATAGTGATGTTGATCGAAAAATTTATCCACTTAACTTCAGTATCGCCTCAGCTATATCACCCTTACTTTCTTCCAAAGCTTTTTTGGCTTCCTCCTTTGTTTTACCCGTTTTCTCCATAACAAGCGTTATATCCTCCTCTGGAAGCTTCTCTTTTTTCTCCACAATCTTAGGGGTTCCTATCAGTTGATAGGTTTTTTGACCCTGTGCATCCATAACCGTTACTTCAGCATTATCGAAAATGTAATCCCTGTTCTTTGTCTGGATAACAACCTTTTCCACATCTTCTATCTCTCTCACGTTTATGCCAAGTTGTTTCATGAGTTGATTCAGCTGACGTGGGTTGAATTTTCTAGGCAACATATTATCCCTCTACAAACAGCTCGAAGGGTATATACGCTACAACTTGTTTAACGTTTTTGTATGTTGACTGCTAAGGATGTAAAGGTTTTGGATTTAAACTCAGAGTTTTTCGGAGTATCCACAGAAACACTCATGGAGAACGCCGGTAAGGGGGTAGCTGATTTTGTTTTCAAAAAATATAAGCCAAGGGTTGTAACGGTTTTTTGTGGTTTGGGAAACAATGGCGGAGACGGTTTTGTTGCAGCACGTTATCTTTCAAGACATTGCAGATGCAACGTTGTTTTGATGAAGGATCCCTCTGAAATCAAGACTTCTTTGGCTAGGAAAAACTTTGAGAGATTAAAGGATGTTAACGTTATAATCTACGGCAATGAGGATGAGAAAACTCTGGTTGATTTGTTGAGGAACAGTGATGTTGTTTTGGATGCCATGCTTGGTGTGGGGTTGTCTGGTGAACTCAGGGAGCCCTACAAATCTTGCGTTGAGCTTTTAAACAGGGAGAAAAAGAATTTTTCTCTGGTTTCTGTTGATATCCCGACCGGTTTTGGAACCAGTCTAAGTTTGCATCCTGATGCAACGGTGACGTTCCATGATTTAAAAGAAGGTATGAACAGGGAGAACTGTGGAGAAATTGAGGTTGTGGACATCGGAATCCCTGAGGAGGCAAAAGTTTATGTTGGACCAGGAGAACTCAAGGTGTACTACCCAAGGAATAAATCAGGGTCTCACAAAGGGGATAACGGTGTTGTTTTAGTTGTAGGTGGAGGACCATATGTTGGCGCCCCTGTTCTTTCTGCGCTTGCTGCACTTCGTACAGGTGTTGACCTTGTTTATCTTGCCACACCGAAACGGGTTGCTGAGGCTGTTTATTCTTTGAACACCAATGAGGGGGTGAGTAGGAAACATGCTCTTTTGTTGTTGAATCTTATTGTTGAGGAGTTGTCTGAGAAAGACAGGTTTGTCACAAAGGATTTGAATCTGTTGAGTGGGCTCCTTGACAAAGTGGATACCGTTGTTGTTGGTCCTGGGCTTGGAAAACATGATGAAACAAAGGAGGCTGTGAAGAAACTACTATCTTTGTGCAGGGAAAAAAACGTGTCCTGTGTGATTGACGCTGATGCAATAGGGGTAGTAGGAAGCAACAGAGAGATTCTTAAGGATTTGGAAGCGGTTGTGACACCACACAGAGGAGAGTTTATTCGTTTAACAGGTGAAAAGGTACCTGATGATACTGAGGATGCTGAGAAGATTGTTAAGGAATGGGCAAAGAAACTTGGTGTCACTATTGTGTTGAAGAGTTCTGAGGATATTATCAGCGATGGTGTAAGAGTCAAAAGAAATATGGTTCATCATCCTGCTATGACGGTTGGTGGAACAGGTGATGTGCTAGCTGGTGTTGTGGGGGGTCTTTTGTCTAAAAAGGTTTCACCATTTTTTACTGGATGCATAGGAACCTTTTTGAATGGATCCGCTGGGTTGAAGGCTTTTGAAAAAAAATCTTATGGTGTCGTTGCAACTGATGTGGTGGAAGAAATCCCCTTGGTTCTTAAACAGTTTCTTTGATTTTACGATGATTTTTTTCTTTTTTGCCGCCAAATGAAAAATACTGTTGTAAGCACAACGTATAACATAACCTGAGACTGTCAAGAATTAGATTTTAGAATCCCCTCCCGATTACTGTGATCAGGAGGGGATACAAGATGCTGCAACAGTTGTTGGAATTGGTTAGAAGGAAAAATATTTTTCGATGGAATTTGAAAAGAGTAGAGATAAAGTTGATAGCTGTTATTCTCTATTATGCTGGGATTTCCTTCAGAAAAACAAGTAAATTCCTTAGGGATTTTGAAAGATTCAGTCATGAATCCTTAAGACTGTGGTATCATAAGATAGCAAATCTTTTTGCTAGTGCAAGTAAGAATAGAAGGTGCGTAGCAATAGATGAGACAAAGATAAAGATTGGAGATGAATATTGGTATATTTGGGCAGCTATAGATGTGGATACCTGGGAGATTCTCGGTATAATGGTTACAAAATGGAGAACATCCATAGATGTCATAAAGTTTGTAAAAGAAATCCTCAGATACTGCAAGAACAGACCCATCATAAAAACAGATAGAGGCCCCTGGTATAGATGGAGTTTACAGAGGTTGGGATTGAAACATGAATATGAAACGTTTGGAGAGAGAAATGCAATAGAGAGTTGGTTTAATATCCTAAAGTCAAGGCTCAAAAGGTTCTGGAAACGATTTCCTTCCAATGCATCAAAGGAAAGTGTTGAAAGTTGGATAGCTGCATTTATAACCCTTTATAACTTGGAGGTGAGAATTTCTTGACACCCTCTACTATACGGTTTCGAAACCGGTAAAAACAAGGACGTGTACGCAACACGCATATACCTAAAAAACAAAGACTTTGAATTCCCCATGAAAAAAGAGTTATTCAAAAAATGGGTGAACGAAAAAAGAATTGAAGAAATAACAGCTGTTGAAGCGTTAACATACATACTGCAAAAAGGAGGAGATTAACATGAAAAAACAAACAACAATAGCTTTAGTGTCTCTTCTACTAGCTATCACCGTATACACTGGTTGTGTTGAAGAAAAACAAACCAACGTGCCAAGCATGAAACTGTCCAGTCCTGCTTTCAAAAACGGAGAAAACATACCCATAAAATACACCTGTGATGGAGAAAACATATCTCCACCACTCAACTTCTCAAACACTCCTGAAAAAGCTAAAAGCCTAGTCATCATCATGGATGACCCAGATGCACCAATGGGAACATTCACCCACTGGATGATGTGGAATATTCCAGCGAACACTACACGCCTATTAGAAGGAGAAAACGTTTACCCGCAGGGAACAAACGATTTCGGTGTAACAGGATACAGAGGACCATGCCCACCCTCAGGTACACACCACTACCATTTCAAGGTTTACGCGCTGGATACCTTCCTTA
>JAGGZU010000029.1 GCA_021161865.1 Thermoplasmata archaeon | reverse complement strand
TGCTCAACCTCGACCTCGATGGTATATCCTTTAGCATACTAACACCCTACCCTGGCACGAGATTAGCAGAACGTTTGGAAAAAGAAGGGCGTATACTATCAAGAGACTGGTCAAGGTATGCTGAGGGGTATGTGAACTTTCAACCAAAGAAGATGACAGTGGACGAGCTCACCAGCGGCGTAAACAGAATAGTCAGGGAATACTTTTCATATAAAAACATTCTCGCAAGAAGTTTACGTGGTTTAAAAGAGAAAAACGGTTTGCACCGTTTCGTTATGAGGTTCGGCGAAGGGATAGCTGCACGCAGGTTTTATTTCAAAGACAAGATGCATCTGGTTGATTAAACATTTTTTATCTGTACTTGTTTATCTCATCCTTCAAAGCCTCCGCGGCTTTACGTGAAAAAAAAGCAAATTCTTCGCTATTATTCGCGTAAAGTATCGACCGTGAAGAGTTTATTATCGCGTTTTTACCTTCACTGTTCACCCCATATTTCACCGATTTCTCAAGGTTACCGCCCTGTTTACCGACACCTGGTATAAGCAGGGGAACGTCATCGCCAATTATGAACCTGATCTTCTTTAAATCCTCAGGATACGTTGCTCCTGCAACAGCACCACAATTCTTTTTTTCATTCCACTCCCTTATTTTACCTGCTACTATCTCGTAAAGAGGAGTTTTCTTTTCTCCAACAAGCAGGTTTTGGAAATCCACCGCTGAAGGATTTGAGGTTCTGCATAAAATGAATATGCATTTATCCCTATAGTTTAGAAATGGTTTTATGCTATCTAAACCCATGTACGGGTTCACGGTTGTTGCATCAGCTTTGTATAAATCAAAAACCTCGTAGGCGTAGTGTTCTGCTGTATTGCCGATGTCTCCTCTTTTTCCATCCAATATAACCGGTATTTCTCTTGGTATGTATTCCATGGTTTTTGTCAACAGTTCAACGCCTTTTTGCCCAAGAGATTCGTAGAATGCCATGTTGATTTTGTAGCAGCAAACCAAGTCAGTGGTTACGTCAATGATTTTTTTGTTGAACGTAAACAAACCGTCTTCTTTTTTTAGAAGATGAGGAGGGATTTTTTTTGTGTCAACATCAAGACCTACACATAGTAGGGAATTGTTTTTTTCTATCATTTTGTTGAGTTTGTCAGTAAATCTCATCTTTTAAACTAAATCCTTCAATAGTATAAAACAATCTCGCTAGATATTTAATCTACCGCTGGATTACGGTAAACATGAAGATTCTATATGGAATATGCTCCTGGGGTCTTGGTCATGCGACAAGGTCTTTACCTATTATAAGAAAACTTATCAGGGAGGGAGAAAGTTTAACTATAATATCCCATGGATATTCATTGGAGTTCCTTAGAAGCGAGTTGAAAAAGGAGGATGTAAACTTTTTTAATGTGAAGGATTACCCGATACCTGTATCTGAAACCAAAGGGGAGCTTATAGCTAAGAGTGTAGTTTATTGGCCGAAATTCATGAGGAGAATGGAGAAAGGGCTGGGTTTTGTTACAAAGTTGTGTGAGAAAGAAAGGTTTGATGTGATTGTGTCTGATGGAAGATATGATGTGTACAGTAGGAGGATACCTTCATATTTTATAACTCATCAGGTTAGAATATTAAATCCTTTTAAGCTTAAAACAATGGAGTTTGGAAGTGAAATCTTCAACCTTTTTTTTCTTAAAAGGTTCAAAAAATTTTTGGTTCCAGATTATGAGGATGATGATCTTTCTGGGAAACTGTCTCACGATCTTAAACTGATAAAGAAACATTATTTATCTTACATTGGTGTGCTTTCTGATTTTAAAAAAAGAGATACTGAGAAGGATATAGATTACCTGATTTCTCTAAGTGGACCGGAGCCGCAGAGAGGGATTCTGGAAAAGATACTGATGGAGCAGGTTAAAGAGTTAGATGGAAAAATAGTTTTTACTCTTGGTAGACCTGATAAAAACGTGGTTAAAAAAGAAAAAGGTGTTGAGGTGTACAGTATAGTTGGTAAGGAAAAAAGGGAGGAGTTGATGAATCGTGCTAAACTGATTGTATCAAGGTCAGGATATTCAACTATTATGGATCTTGCCGTGGTTAAAACAAAGGCTCTTATGATACCCACGCCTGGTCAAGTGGAGCAGGAATATCTTGCTGAATATCACAACAGAAAAGGGACCTTTTATTCTGTAAAACAAGAGCAATTGCAGCTAGCAGAGGATACAAAAAAGGCACAGCACACGACAGGGATAAAAAGAGAATGTAACGTAGAAAAAACTGTAGAGAGAGTTATGGATATACTTTGAGGAACAGGATAAATATATAAGAGACCATTTCTATCTGCCGCCGATGAATCTGAGAGAGAAACTATCATTCCTTCACCTTCCACCACTCTGGCTCGTTGTTGTCACATTGCTAGCTATAGCTCTTCGCTCAATTCCTGCGTGGATAAATGCAGCATGGGGAAATGATCTTGGGATTTACTATGGAATCACAAGCTCGATGATTAAAACCCAGCATTTATTTGTGGAATACAACGGCTGGGGAGGTTCCTATCAGTTCTTTCCTGTTCTTTATTTAATAGCTGCCTTTCTGCACATTGTTACGGGTTTGGATCTACTGTGGCTGCTTCCAAAAATAGCACCGATTATAGGTGGCTTAACAATACCGATATTCTATCTCATTGTTTTGGAGCTTTTGAGAGACAAAAAGGTAGCGCTTGCATCCTCAGCACTACTTGCTATAGCACCCTTTCATGTGTACCAGACAAGTCATGCTGCTCCACTAACCGCAGGTCACTTTTTCATGCTCCTCTCCATATACTTCTTTATCAGGCATTTGAAGAATAGACGTTTTGTTCTTCCTCTGATATTATCCACAACCCTACTCATATTCTCGCATCACCTCACCACCTACTTCTACATAATAAGCATAACAGCAATGTTCTTTGTGGATATCCTTTACAGGGAGAAGATCGACAGAAAAGTTATCCTCACTCTAACTTACATCTTTCTGACATCAACACTTGCCTTTGCTTACTGGGCCCTCATTGCAAAACCTGTTTTCTACAACTTTATGAGAGGCGGTATACATCTGCCACCACACTATACGGTTCTGCTGTACTATCTTATTCTG
>JAGGZU010000124.1 GCA_021161865.1 Thermoplasmata archaeon | reverse complement strand
GTGTTAAAAAGGGTGATCGTTTTCTAATACGTTTACCAAATGTCCCTGAGTTCCAGATGGTTTTTTTGGGTGGTGTGAAAATTGGTGCTGTTCCTATTCCAAGTAGTGTGATGTTTAAAGCTAAGGAGGTGGAGTACAGGATTAATGATAGTGCAGCGGTTCTTGCTGTGACCACACCAGAGTATGTTAAGGAGGTAGAGGAGGTAAAACATTCCTGTCCAACATTGAAACATATCATTGTTGTCGGGGATGCAGAGAAAGATCAACTTTCGTTTTATGATTTGATGAAAAACGCTTCTCATCACCTTAAGGTGGCTGATACTAAACCTGATGACATGGCGTTTTTCTGTTACACGAGTGGAACAACGGGTATGCCGAAGGGTGCAGTTCATGCTCATCGTTGGGCTATTGGTAACGATCCAAACGCTTTGTACTGGCAGGTCTATAAACCTGATGATATTGTTGCTCATACTGGTGCTCTCAGCTGGATTTATCCGTTGGGTAACGCTTTTATTTATGCCTGGCGTCATGCAGCATCTGTTTTACTTTATGATGGCAGGTTTGATCCTGAGAAATGGTTTTCTTTGCTTGAGAAATACCGCGTGACTAATCTTGCCTCGGTTCCCACAGCGTATAGAATGTTTCTCACGGTTAAGGATGCAGAGAAAAAGTATGATTTATCTGAGCTTAGGCATTGTATTAGTGCTGGTGAACCACTTAACCCTGAGGTTATTCAGGCGTGGAAGAAACGGTTTGGTGTAACAATATATGATGGTATCGGTATGACTGAGGTCATGGTTTATCTTTCAAACATGCCTGGTTTGCCGATTAAACCGGGTTCATGTGGTAAGCCTCAGCCCGGTCATGTCTGCGGGGTTGTTGATGAAAAAGGTAACCCTGTTAAACCTGGTGAACTTGGTACTCTTGCTGTGCAAGATGATGACCCTGGGCTTTTCCTTGAGTACTGGAATAAACCTGATAAAACAAGGGAGGCTTTTAAAAACGGTTGGTTTTTAACCGGTGACACCGTTTACATGGATGAGGAGGGTTATTATTGGTTTGCCGCTCGTGGTGATGACCTTATTATGACCGCTGGTTACAGGGTTTCGCCTTTTGAGGTGGAGAGTGCTCTCATTGAGCATCCTGCTGTTCTTGAAGCTGCAGTGGTTGCAAGCCCTGACAAGATGAGGGGTGTGATTGTTAAAGCATTTGTTATACTTAATGAGGAGTTTGAACCAGGTGATGAGATGGTTAAGGATATTCAACGGTTTATGAAGGAGAATGCTGCACCCTACAAGTATCCTAGGGAGATTGAGTTTGTTGAGGAGCTGCCTAAGACGCAGAGCGGTAAGATAAAGAGAAAGGAGTTAAGGGAGTTGGAGATGAAGAGGAAAGGTATGGAGGTTAGGCTATGAATATAGTTGTTTGTGCGAAGCAGGTTATTGATGTGTCTGAGATCAAGGTTGACCCCAGCACTAAGAAGCCGGTGTTGCAGGGTGTTCCTTTGAAGATAAGTGATATCGATAAAAACGCTGTGGAGGAGGCAATAAGAATAAAGGAGAAACATGGCGGTAAGGTCACGGTTTTAACCGTTAGTTCATCCGACGCTAAGGAGAGGGTTAAGGAGCTACTTGCTATGGGTGCTGATGAGGCTGTGATAGTTTCTGCACCTGAGAACGCTGATTATGATGTGGTGTCTAAGTTGTTGGCTGCTGCGATAAAGAAGATAGGAGACTATGATATTGTACTTGGTGGGGAGGCATCAATTGACTTGTTTTCTGGTCAGATGGGACCGAGGTTAGCAGGTCTTCTTGGGATTCCTCAGATAACATACGCCAGGAAGGTTGATGCTGAGAAGGATAAGGTTGTTGCTGAAAGGGATGTGGGTGATGTTGTTGTAACAATGGAGTCACCATACCCTGTGCTTATAACGGTTACTAAAGAGATTAATGAACCCAGGTTACCCAGTCTTATGCAGATACTTGCCTCTGCTAACAAACCAATCAATGAGTGGAGTATGGAGTCGCTTGGTGTGAAGGAGCTTACTCCTAAGATGGAAACGGTTGAGGTTAAAGGGGTTTCTATGGAGAGGAAAAACATTGTTTATCAGGATGATGTTGATGAGGCTGTGGAGAAACTGGTTGATAGTCTTGCTAAAGAGGGTGTTTTGAGGTGATGAAAGATGGTGCTTGTTTACTCTGATGATGAAAAAAACATGCTTGAGTTGATAGCTAAGGCCAAGGATGTTTCCAAGGAGTTGGATGAGAAGGCTACTGCTGTAGTGTTTGACACTGATGATGAAAGCTTGGCTAAAAAATATATAATGCATGGTGCCGACAGGGTTTTCATGGTTAAAACAGGGTTGAACACATTCAAGGGCGAGGAGTACACTGACGCGATGGAGAAGATTCTTGAGGAAACCAACGAGGAGGTTGTTATTGTCGGTTCCACTAAAAACGGTAAAGAGCTTGCCTCCCGTCTAGCTGCAAAGCTTGACACAGGTTGTGTGATAGACTGCATAAACCTTTACGTAAAGGATGGGAAACTTACCACTGAGAGAGTGGTTTACAGTGGTAACGCCATTGCTGTTGAACGGTTTAACTCTAAACCCGCTGTTGTTACCATACCTCCTAAGGTTTTTGACCCTCTCCCAGAAGATGAGAGTAGAGCTGGGGAGGTGATTAAAAAAGAGGTGAAGGTGGATAGGTATCCTTCAAGGATTGTTGACGTTAAGGAGATGAAAACCGGTGAAGTGAATGTTGAGGACGCTGAAATCATTGTTTCCTGTGGTAGAGGGTTCAAGAAAAAAGAGGATATACAATTGGTGGAGGAGCTGGCCAAGGTGTTAAGGGGAACAACCGGTTGTTCTCGACCGATTGCTGCTGATCTGAAATGGTTGTCTGAGGATCATTGGATTGGTTTATCTGGGCATAAGGTTAAACCGAAGCTTTACATTGCTGTTGGTATTTCTGGTCAGATTCAGCATATAGCTGGTATGCGTGACTCGGATGTGGTGGTTGCGATAAACAAGGATCCTGAAGCATTAATATTTAAATCCGCCGACTATGGTATTGTGGGAGACCTCTATGAGGTTCTACCTAAGTTGACGAATGCGGTTAAGGAGAAGATGAGTTAGATTGGAAAAAAATCTCTGATGAGGCTTAGATATTGATATGTTGAATGGGTGTACACAAAATTGAAAGAAGGCAATAAAATGAGTGAGGAATCTCCACAAAAAAAGGTTATGAAGAGGCTTATAAAGGCGATATGGGTTTTTAACTGGTTTAACTCTTGTGGATTCTGCGAGTTGGTTCCCCTTGTTGGATCCAGATGGGATATGGAGAGATTTGGCATAATTGTTGTAGGAAACCCTAGGCATGCAGATGTTTTATTCATTGCGGGGTATCAGACTTTAAAATCAATCAAAAGAGCGCAGAGGATATATGAGCAGACGTCTGAGCCAAAGGTGGTAATCGCACTGGGTTCATGTACTATGACGGGCGGTATGTACTGGGATTCATATAACACAATAAAAAGATTGGAGGATTATCTGCCAGTTACAATGTATATACCGGGTTGTCCACCTAGACCAGAGGCAGTATTTGAGGCGGTTGGAAAGATCTTCAAACATGTAGAGGAGATGAAGTAATATGGTTGAGTCGGTGAGAGAGAAGGAAATCATAGAGAATATAACCAAAAATTTCAAGGTGGACGTAGGGATTCAGAGAGAAAGAAGGATATGGGTGAAGTCTCCGTCAGAGGATTTGATTGATTTATGTATGTTTGTAAAAAATAAGCTTGGTTTTAAACATCTGTCCGCCCTCTCTGTAACAGATTGGCCTAAAAAAGGAGAATACGAGTTAACCTATCATATATGGTCTTATGATGATAAAATCCTTATAACCATTAAAACGATGGTAGATAGGGAAAATCCAGAGATTGAAACCGTTTCTAAAATATGGGGTGAAAGTTCTCAGATACATGAGAGGGAGATGCATGAGCTGTTTGGAGTTAAATTCAAGGGAAATCCCGATTTATCACCTCTCTTCTTAGAGGATTGGGATGGACCAGCTCCATTTAGGAAGGACTTTGATTGGAGAGAATACGTTAGAAATGAGTATTACAGCAAAGATAATGATAGAGAATCAGCCTATTTTGGGAGGGACTGAAATGCAGGGAACTATGGAGAAGATAGATGATGATACCTATGAGTTGTTCTTTGGTCCAGCTCATCCTGGCTCCGGTAACTTCTCTGTTAAGCTTAAAGTGGATGGAGAGAGGATAGTATCTGCGAGGGCAGATCCAGGGTATCTGCATAGAGGTTTTGAGAAATTAATGGAGTATAGGTTGCCTCTACAAAATGCTGTTTTATCTGATAGAATATGCGTACTCGAATCCTTGGCTTGGAATCTTGTACACGCTGAGGCTGTAGATGAGTTGATGGGTGTGGAGGTACCTGAAAGAGCAAAATATATACGGGTTATAATGGCAGAGTTGTCCAGGATACAGTCTCATCTTATATGGTATGGAATTATCTCAATTGGCACAGGTTTTGATACGGGGTTCAAACTGGCGTTTGGTTACAGGGATTTTATACTTGATTTGTTTGAGTTAATAACTGGTGGAAGAGTTTATCCTGCAGGGTATATATGCCCTGGTGGCGTTAGAAGGGATTTGCCGGAATCAGCGGAGGAAAAGATACTGAATGTCTTGGATAAAATAGGGAAGATGATAGATTTTGAGAGAGCAGAAAACCCTGCAAATCTAGCTAGATTAAAAGACGTAGGTATATTGAATCTGAAGGATGCGATAAGGTTAGGTGCGACAGGACCTGTTTTAAGAGCCAGTGGTTTGAAGACGGATGTTAGGAAAGAAGAACCATATGAGGTGTATGATAGATTTGATTTCGAGATACCTGTTAGAAAAGAAGGAGACGCCTATGCAAGGTTTCAAATAGGATTGGAGGAGATGGAACAATCGGTAGGTATTATAAAACAGGCTTTGAAAGACTTACCTGATGGAGATTTTATAGCAAAAGAGTTTAGCAAACCAAAACTCAATATGAAGATACCTGAAGGTGAGGCATATATTAGGAATGAGATTGGAAGAGGGGAAGCAGGGGTGTATATGGTTAGCGATGGTGGAATCAAACCATATAGAGTAAAGATTCGAGGACCAAGTTTTCTGCATATTATACCGGTTTTAGAGTTTCTATTGAGGGATGCACAGATAGCTGATGTACCAGCGATATACTGGAGTTTAAATGGATGCCCAGCTGATATCGATAGGTGATAAAAGATGAAGATGAAGGTAGTCCCTAAAATATTAAAAAATATGGTTTCTAAACCCATCACAACCAGGTTTCCACATGAGTCTAATCCAATACCGGATGGATACAGAGGGGAGCATAGTTACGATGTAGACAAATGCATATCATGTAATCTTTGCGCTAAGATATGTCCAAATAAGGCCATAGATATGGTTGAAGCACCAGAGAAATATAAGGAGAAATATCCTAAGAAATATCCAAGGGTGGATATAGGTAAATGTTGTTTTTGTGCTCTTTGTGAGGACATTTGTCCAACTGGCGCTATAAAGCTTACAAAAAACTTCTTTTTATCCACCTTTAATTCATCTGATGTTATTAAAGATCCTATACCTGCTAAAGAGGTGGAAGATAGGGGTTGATGAGTAGATGGGTAAAACAGCAGTCTTTCTATGTCATTGTGGGGACAACATAGCTGCAACGGTGGATATTGAGAAACTTAAAAAGGAGTTTTCTAAGGATAAAAACCTTGTTGTTAAGAATCACATGTTTCTCTGCTCGGAAGCAGGGCAGCAGATGATTCTTGATACTTTGGATAAAAACAAGGATGTGGATAGACTGGTTATTGCCAGTTGTTCCCCTAAGCATCATTGGAATATTTTTAAGGATTGTGTGAAGCAGAAACTGAATGCTTACATGTTTGAGATGGCTAACATCAGGGAGCATTGTTCCTGGGTACACTCTGACAGGGAGGAGGCTACTAAGAAGGCTTATTCTATTATCAAAGGAGCCATTAATAAGGTTCAGCATCATGAGCCTATAGGTACTGTGGATGTGCCTGTTAATAGGGATGTTCTTGTTATAGGTGCTGGTATAGCGGGAATGCATGCATCTCTTGAACTTGCAGACAAGGGTTTCCATGTTTATCTTGTTGAGAAGGAAGCGTCCATTGGTGGAAACATGACGAAACTTGGTAGAACCTTTCCCACCGATGACTGCTCCATGTGCACGGTTTCGCCTATAATGAATGAGGTTAAAGCTCATCCAAATATAGAGCTTTTAACCTTGTCTGAGGTTGTTGGTCTATCTGGGAGAGTTGGGGATTACAATGTTACTGTTGAAACTAAACCAAGGTACGTTGATTTGGATAGATGTACAGCCTGCGGGTTATGTACTGAGAAATGCCCAGTATCTATTCCAAACAACTACAATCTTGGTTTAGATAAAACAAAGGCTATTCATATACCATTTGATGGTTCTGTTCCAAACGCTGCTTTCATAGAAGAGGAGGCCTGTTTAAAAATCAACAAGGGTGTATGTGGGATATGTGAAAAGGTTTGTCCGGCTGATGCTGTGGATTTCAATCAGAAAAAGGAGAGGAGGGAACTTAAGGTTGGGGCCATAGTTGTTGCAACAGGTTATCAGCAGACTGATCTGAGTAATACTGAGTACTATTATGAGCACCCTGATGTTATAACTGGTTTGGAACTGGAGAGGATGATTGTTCCATCCGGTCCAACCGGTGGTAAAGTTGTGTGTCCTTCTGATGGTAGGGAACCGAAAACCATCACTTTTATTCAGTGTGCTGGTTCAAGGGATAAGAGACATAAGGAGTACTGTTCCAACATCTGCTGTATGTATTCTATTAAAAACGCTAAGATTATGCGTGCTAAGTTTCCGGATGCTACTATAAACATGTGTTACATAGATATTAGGGCACCTGGTCGTAGGAATGAGGAGTATTATGCTCTTGCCCGTGAGAAGAATATCAACATGATAATGGGTAGGCCTTCTCAGATAATGGATACACCTGATGGTAGACTGTTTTTTGATGTGTTTGATAAGGCTACTAATAAGTTTATGCGGGTTGAATCTGATTTAATTGTTTTGGCAACGGCTTTGGAGCCGTCTGAGGGTACAAAAAGGATGGCTAAGGTTTTGCATTTACAGTATGGGCTGGATAAGTTTCTTTCACCGTTGCATGTTAAGATTGCTCCGGTTGATACAACAACTGAGGGAATCTACATCATTGGTACAGCGGAGGGGCCCAAGTCTATTCAGGATAGTATAACCGATGCTGGTGCTGCAGCTAGCCGGGTTGCTACGATATTGAAGGATGATGTTGCCACTGTGGATTTAACCACTGCAGTAATTGATCCAGATAAATGTACAAGATGTGGTTTGTGCAGAGAGGCTTGTAGGTACGGCGCGATTACTGAGAGCTATGAAGTTGTGGATATGGCTTGTAAGGGTTGTGGTAAATGTGTTTCTGTTTGCCCTGAGGATGCTATAGAGATAAGACATCTCACAAAGGCGCAGCTTAGGGCGCAGGTTGATGGTATATTGGAGGGGGATCCGGATTCTGTTATTGCTTATACCACTGAAACCTGTGGTTATAATGCTGCTGATATTGCTGGTACAAGCAGGATGGAGTATCCTTCAATGGTGAAGGTGGTGAAGCTGCCCTGTGTGGGTAGGTTAAGCGTAGAGGATATTCTTTATCCATTTGAGAAAGGAGCTAAGGGCGTGATGATTTTTGCATGTCCTAAGGGTTTGTGTCATTATGTAGATGGTACTGAGGCTGCTGAGGAGAAGTACATGAAAGCCAGGGAAATCTTGGAGGAGAAAGGTGTTGATGTTAACAGGCTTCGTTTTGTTGAGATTCTTACACCTGATGGGCAGAAGTTTCAGAGGAGTTGCAGGGAAATGGCTGAGTATTTGAAGGGGGTGCAATGATGGGTTTAACGGATTTATTTAATATGTCTAAACCGGAGGGCGATAAACAGAAGGAGCTTATAAGACAGTTGGCTGTACTTGGTGTAAAGAATCCTAGTTTATGTTTCCAGTGTGCCAAGTGCACCTCTGGTTGTGAGGCTATGAAACTGCTTGAGCTTCAACCTCATTCTGTCATGGCTTCTGTTAAAACCGGTTTTTTGGATGAGATGATGAACTCTGATGTAATCTGGGCTTGCGTTGGCTGCTTTAAATGTAAAGAAAGGTGTCCTCAGGAGATGAGCCCCGTTGACGTGATGTTTATCCTTAAAAACTGGTACGTGATGTCTGGTGGGTCGCTACCTGGAGATTATCAAAACCTGCTGCAGGGAATATTGTCAACAGGGTATATACAGGAACCTGTTGAGGTTTTGGATAAGGATAATAAGGGTTGGAGTAGGGAGAAACTTGGTTTACCGAAGCGGGGCCATCCTAAGAATATTAATGGTTTTATGTCAGCTCTTTCTCAGCTGGCAGCGGAGAAACTATGAGGCGGTAAAAATGATTAGAAAACTTGGTTTTTATCCTGGATGCGTGATGTCCGCAGAGCAGTATGCTTATGAGATGAGCATTAGGGAGGTTTTGCCTGATCTTGGTGTGGAACTGGTTGATTTGGAAAATACCTCTTGTTGCGGAGCGCCTTTGAGAAGCGTTAATCTGTTGAT
Organism: Thermoplasmata archaeon; assembly: GCA_021161865.1. Lineage (GTDB taxonomy): Archaea > Thermoplasmatota > E2 > DHVEG-1 > B18-G2 > B91-G9. Next base: position 32,148 of record JAGGZU010000124.1, on the reverse strand, counting down.
GCAGATGTATCTTTCTGCTAGGAATATAGCGGTATGTGAGGAAAAGGGTTTGGATATGTTTGTTCCCTGCGCCTTGGGTCATTTATCTTTAGTTGAGACAAAAAATCGTCTCAACAACTCTAAGGAACTTAGGGAGAAGATTGTTAAAAAACTGAAGGAAAATGAGGGCTTGGAGTACAGAGGTGATTTAGAGATTTATCACACAGTTGATCTGTTGCATGATGTAATTGGGGTGGAGAGGATAAAGGAGAAGGTTAGTAACCCTGTTAAATGGAAGATAGCCTGCCATTATGGTTGTCACACCATTAGATATACTGAGGCGGGTAGACCGGATGCTGCGGAGCATCCAAGTAAGATGGAGGAGATTATAAAGGCTATTGGTGGCGAGACGTGGAATTACTCTGAGAAACTGAACTGTTGTGGTGCACCATTGATGGTTACTCATAAGGAGGCTGCTCTTACAAAAACCGGGGAGAAACTGAAGGCGGTTAAGGATAGAGGGTTTGATGCACTAGCTATCGTTTGTCCTTATGGTGGTAGACTTTTGGATGGGAAACAAGAGAAGGCAGGGAGTACAATTGGGGAGAAACTGGATGTACCGGTGTTCTATTTGACACAGCTTGTGGGACTGGCGGTGGGTAGAAATCCAGATAGGTTGGGTTTAAACCTTAATCTAAGTCCCGTAGATAGGTTAATTTAAAGTTTACTTGCTAAATCAAAGGCACTTTCAATAGCATCCTTTGCTTTACCAACCTGTTTGGCATCCCCTATTACGTATACTGGTAGTTTACCTCTAAGTTTCTCCTCTAAAGGGTTATAACTTTTCATACCGGTGGCTATTATTATATGATTTACACCTTCTAAAACACCTTTTTCTCTACCAGCTATATAGATTTTGTCACCATCTATTTTTGTAACCTTTGTATCTGTTTCATGTACAGCATAAACAAGTTTTTTAAACCTTTGATTTTGTCATCGTTGTCTATACCAAGTTGGTTGGGTATTTCCCTTAAACCCTTATCTAGATACATTGGTTCGATAGCGATAGCACCAAGATGTTTACTTCTAACTTTATAGAAGTTTATATGTCTATCTGTAACTTTGCCGTCCCCTGTGGAGTAACCAAGCTTGGTAGGTGGCATGATAAACTCGTTTTTTAATTCCATCATATTATCCCTGTCCTAGGAAAATTCTGGTATTGTAATTGGTATGGTGTACCACCTTTTTATTTTTGGGTGTCTGCTGCATGCTTTAGGGCCCATGGATTATGTCTAGCTGATCGCTATGTGGGATACTTGAAACTCTTTTATATGCTATGTAGAAATTCTTTTTAAACATCTGTGTGGTAGATGAGTCCAGAGTTTATGATGCTGTGTTTTGTGTAGAGTCAACTTATGTATGCTTTGGTATGCAAAAAAAAATGTGTTAGCAGTTATCTTGGCAGGTTCTACAGATTAGCATGTTTTATATAGGAATATGTGATTTGGGAAAATGCGAAGTTAACAAAGTTAACTTTGTGATAAATGGGAGAACACCGTACTTAAGCAAACCTGTTAAAAACCCCTTTGGGTGGTATCATGAGCATAAAGGATTTGACGTCCATGGCTGAAGCTCAGGTTGAGTTGAGGGAGGAGATAAACAATAGGTTGTTGAGGCTTCAGAATGAGTTGTCTGATTACTGTTTTCAGTGTGCTAAGTGTACTTCTGGTTGTGAGGCTCATAAGCTTCTTGAGCTTGAGCCTCATAAGATTATGGCTTTGCTTAAACGTGGTTTGATTGATGAGATGGTTAACTCTGATGTTATTTGGACTTGTATGAGTTGTTTTAAATGCAGGGAACGTTGCCCGCAGAAGGTTTCACCTGTTGATGTTTTGTTTGCTTTGAAAAACCTGGCTGTTATGGGAGGTAAGCAGATTCCTGGTAACTACACTAGTATGCTTCAGTCGATTTTGTCAATGGGTTTGATTCAGGATGTTCAGGAGGTACAGACACGGGATATGAAAACGAGGAGGAGAGAAGATCTTGGTTTACCAAGGGTTTCTAAACCAAAGGATGCTTCTAAGTTTCAGATGGTTTTGACTAAACTGGCTGTTGAGAAGGTGTAAGGGGAAGTTTAGATGAAAAAATATACTCTGTACCCGGGTTGTGTGATGCAGACGGAGCAGTATGGTTACGAGCTTTCTATTAGGGAGGTTTTCCCAGTGTTGGGCGTTGAGCTGGTTGATGTGGAAAACTTTTCTTGTTGCGGTGAACCTGTGAAAAGTATTAATCAGCTTTTGACTTTGTATCTTTCTGCAAGGAATCTTGCGATCGCTGAACAGCAGGGTTTTGATCTTTTTGTTCCCTGCAGTGTGTGTCATTTTGCTTTAAGTGAATGTAAAAACATTTTAGACAACGATGGAGGGATGAGGAGCAGGGTTAACGAGATGCTTGCTTCCGAAGACCTGGAGTATAAGGGTAAAGTTGGTGTTGTTCACACTGTTGATTTATTGTATGATCATGTTGGTGTTAAGGAGATTAAAAAACATGTGAAGAAGCCTTTGAAGGGTTTGAAGATTGCGTCACATTATGGTTGTCATCTGGTTAGACCAAGTGAGATTGGTAGACCTGTTGATTCTGAGAACCCCATGAAGATTGAGGCGGTTCTTGAGGCTTTGGGTGCTGAAACAATGGATTATGCTGAGAAACTCGATTGTTGCGGTGGTTTGTTGTTGGTTAATCTGCCTGAGTCTGCTTTAACGAAAACCGGTCAGAAACTCCAGGCTGTTGAGGAGCATGGTTTTGATGGTTTGGTGACGGTTTGTCCATGGTGTCAGAGGATGTTTGATTCAAGGCAGAAGAAGGCTGGTGAAACTGTTGCTGCTAAACTGGAGGTTCCTGTGTTTTATCTTACTCAGCTGCTTGGTTTAGCTTTTGGTTTGGATGAGAGGAAGCTTGGTTTGGATTTGAATCTCAGCCCTGTGGATAAGTTGAAGGTTTGAAAGTGGAGGAAGCGTGAATGGATAGGATTGGTGTGTTTGTTTGTCATTGTGGTGTTAACATTGCTGCAACTGTTGACGTTGACGAGGTTGTTGATTTCGCGGGTAAACTCGATGGTGTTGTGGTTAGTAAAAGCTACAAGTACATGTGTTCCGATAATGGTGCAAACCTTATCAAGGAGTCTATTAAAAAGTTTAAACTGGATGGTGTTGTGGTAGCAAGTTGTTCTCCGCAGATGCATGAGCATACTTTTAGGAGGGTTGTTGAGGAGGCTGGTTTAAATCCTTTTGTTCTTGAAATCGCTAACATCAGGGAGCAGTGTTCATGGGTTCACCCGGATAGAAAGGAGGCTACGGAGAAAGCTAAGTTGCTTGTTAAGGGTGCGGTTGCGAAGGTTAGACTACTTGAACCATTAGTTAGGGAGAAGGTTAAGGTTACACCTAAGGCTTTGGTTGTTGGTGGTGGTATAGCTGGTATTCAGGCGTCTCTTGATCTCTCTGAGAAGGGTTTCCATGTTTATCTTGTTGAGAAGGAGCCGAGTATAGGGGGTAGGATGGCTCAGCTTGACAAAACGTTTCCAACTTTGGACTGCGCTTCTTGTATACTCACTCCTAAGATGATGGATGTGAAGAATCATCCAAACATTGAGTTATTTGCTTATTCTGAGGTGGTTAGTGTTGATGGAAGCATTGGAAACTACAGGGTTAAGGTTGTTAGGAAACCAAGGTACGTTGATTTTGATAAATGCACCGGTTGCGGTGATTGCGTTAATGTTTGCAGGATGAAGGGTAAGGTTCCGGATGAGTTCAACATGAACCTGGGTAAGAGGGGTGCTGTTTATATACCATTTCCTCAAGCTATCCCTTTGAAGGCTACGATTGACCCTGAACAGTGTTTGTTTCTCAGGTACGGTAAATGTGGTAGGTCGCCAGCGTGTCAGGATGTTTGTGAAGCAGAAGCTATTGATTTCACTCAGAGGGAGGAGTTGGTGGAGTTTGAGGTTGGAGTTATAGTGGTTGCAACAGGTTATGATCTGCTGGATCCCTCTGCTTTGTACGAGTATGGTTATTCTCGTTATAAGGATGTTATAACGACTCTTGAGCTTGAAAGGCTTATTAGTTCTTCTGGTCCAACCGGTGGTGAAATAGTTTGTCCCTCTGATCAAAGGAAGCCGGGGAGTGTAACCTTTGTTCTTTGTGTTGGTTCACGTGACGAAACCGTTTGCACGTGGTGTTGCCGTGTTGGTTGTATGACTGCTTTGAAGCAGGCTTATCTTTTGAGGGAGCATCTTGGTGATGATGTTGAGATTAATATTTGTTACACAGATATTCGTTCTTTTGGTAAAAGGTATGAGGAGTTTTACAGGCGGATAAGAGGTGTTAAAACAAACTTTTTCAGAGGTCGCCCATCTGAGGTGAAAGAGAAGAAGGATGGTTTAACTATTGATGTTTTTGATACGATGACGAACAAGCTTTTTGAGATTAAAACGGATTTGGTTGTTTTGGTTCCAGCGGTTGTTCCAAGGAATGACTCTTCCGACCTTGGTAAGATTCTGCATGTGTCAAGAGGTGCCGATGGTTTCTTTTTGGAGGCTCATCCTAAGCTTAAACCAATGGATACTTTCACAGATGGTATTTTTATAGCTGGTTGCTGTCAGGGTCCTAAGGATATTCAGGATAGTGTTGCTCAGGCGAGTGGAGCAGCATCTCGCGCGGCTAACATACTGTCTAAGGAGGAGTTGGAGGCTGAACCGCTTATAGCTTTTGTTGATGAGGATTTTTGTTCAGGTTGCGCTACTTGTGTTTCTGTTTGTAGTTTCAACGCTATAGAACTGATGAAAAAAGAGGATAATAAGTATGTTGCAAGGGTTGTTGAAGCACTTTGTAAGGGATGCGGTAGTTGTGTCGCTGCTTGTCCATCTGGAGCTATGCAGCAGAAGGGGTTCAAGGACGATCAGATTCTGGCGGTGGTTGATGTGTTGGGAGGTGAAGCATGAGCGATTTTGAACCAAATATTGTTGCTTTTTTATGCAACTGGTGTGCTTATGCTGGCGCTGATCTCGCTGGTACAAGTAGACTCATTTATCCTGCTAATGTTAAACCAATTAGGGTCATGTGCTCTGGGAGGGTTGACCCTGTTTTTGTGCTTGAAGCGTTGAAAAAAGGGGCTGATGGTGTGCTTATAGCTGGTTGTCACCCTGGTGACTGTCATTATCAGTCTGGTAATTACAAGGCTAACAGAAGGGTTATTTTGCTTAAGGAGTTGCTTCAGCAGCTTAATATAAATCCTCGGAGGGTGAGGTTTGAGTATGTTTCTGCTTCTGAGGGACAAAAGTTTGCTAACGTGGTGAAGGAGTTTGTTGAAGAAATAAAGGAGATTGGTCCGAATCCTTTGAGGGGTGAACAATGAGCAGTGAAAATAAGGGTAAGTTAAAGTTTGCCTTTTATTGGGCTGCAAGCTGCGGAGGCTGTGAGATAGCTGTTTTGGATATCAACGAGAAAATCCTTGAGGTTGTTGAGCATGTTGACATACTTTTTTGGCCGGTTGCGATGGACACGAAATATAGTGATGTTGAGGCTATGGATGATGAAAGCCTTGACGTTTGTTTTTTCAATGGAGCAATTAGAACATCGGAAAACGAGCATATGGCTAAACTTCTTAGGAAAAAAGCTAAGATACTTGTTGCTTTTGGTTCATGTGCAGCTGATGGTTGTATACCTGGTTTAGCGAATGTTTCAAACCGTGAGGAGATCTTTGATGTTGCTTACGTTGATAATCCTTCTACTGATAACCCTGGTAAGGTTACGCCTAAAACTAAAACAAGGGTTAGTGAGGGTGAGCTTACTTTACCGGAGTTTTATGATACTGTGAAAACCCTTGATCAGGTTGTTGATGTTGATTATTATATTCCTGGTTGTCCTCCGCCGACGAAACTGATTTCTCAAGCCATTGATGCTATAGTGGAAAACAAGTTGCCGCCTAAGGGTAGTGTTCTTGCTCCTTTGAAATCAGTTTGTGACGAATGCCCTAGGGAGAGGTCGGAGAAAAAAATCAAGGAGATTAAACGGGTTTATGAGGTTGAAAATGTTGACCCAAACGTTTGTCTTCTTGAACAAGGGATAATTTGTATGGGTCCTGCTACTCGGGGAGGCTGCGGAGCAGCGTGTTTAGACGCTAACATGCCTTGTACAGGTTGCGGTGGACCTACACCTAACTCTTTTGATCAAGGTGCGAAAATGCTTTCTGCTCTTGCTTCTGTGCTTGGCGTGGAGAATGAGGAGAATATGAGTGAAGAGGAGATTAGGAAACTTGTTGATCAGGTTAAGGACCCGCTTGGAACCTTTTACCGGTATACTCTGCCTCGTTCTCTGATAAATAGGAGGGTGATTAAAAAATGAAGACTGTTGTGATTGATCCTATAACTAGGTTGGAGGGACATGGTAAGATCAGTATTTTCCTTGATGATCAGGGTAATGTGGAGAACGCTTATTTGCAGATTCCTGAGCTCAGAGGTTTTGAAAGGTTTTGTCAGGGTAGACGTGCTGAGGATATGCCGCAGATAACATCTAGGATTTGCGGTGTTTGTCCTGTGGCTCATCATATGGCTTCAACAAAGGCTTTGGATGATGCTTTCAATGTTGAGCCGTCTTCTGCTGCTAAAAAGATTAGGGAACTCATGTATTGTGGTTATATAATATATGATCATATTCTTCATTTTTATTTCCTTGGTGGACCGGATTTTGTTGTTGGACCTGAGGCTCCACCTGAGAAGAGGAATATTTTTGGGGTTATTGAGAAAGCTGGAGTGGAGGTTGGTAAGGAGGTTATTAAACATCGTGCTTATGGGCAGAAGATTACGGCTATAATCGGTGGTAAGGCGACTCATCCTGTGTGTGGTTTACCTGGTGGAGTCTCTAAACCTATTTCAGAGGAGGAACGTAGAGAAATCGAAAGGATGGTTGAGTCATGCGTTGATTTCGCAAAGTTTTCTTTGAAACTTTTTGATGAGATAGTGTTGAACAATAAGAGTTATGTGGACATGATTCTCAGTGATCCTTTTACTCTTAAAACGTATAACATGGGTTTGGTTGATGAAAAAAACAGAGTTAACTTTTATGATGGTATGACCAGGGTTACTGATCAAAACGGTGAAGAGTTTTTAAAGTTTAGTGGCAGGGAGTATGGTGAGCATGTTGCGGAGCATGTTGAGGAATGGAGTTACGTGAAGTTTCCATACCTTAAGAAAGTTGGTTGGAAGGGTTTTACTGATGGAAAAAGTAGTGGTATTTACAGGGTTGGGCCGTTGGGTAGGCTTAATGCTGCAGAGGGTATGGCTACTCCTCTTGCGGATAAGGAGTATAAACGTTTTTATGAAACCCTTGGTGGTAAACCTGTTAATTCTACGCTTGCTTTTCATTGGGCTAGGTTGATAGAGTTGTTGTATGCGTCTGAGAGAGCATTGGAGTTGGTTAAGGATCCGGAGATAACTTCTAGTAAGATTAGGAATCCTGTTGGTGAACCCGGTGAAGGGGTGGGTGTGGTTGAAGCAGCACGTGGTACGTTGATACACCATTATAAACTTGATAAGGATGGGCTTGTGGAGAAGGCTAACTTGATTGTTGCTACAACAAACAACGCTGGTGCCATAAACATGTCGATTAGGGATGCAGCAAAGGGTGTGATAAAGAAGGGTGTGGTTAGTGATGGTTTGTTGAATAAGGTTGAGATGGCTTTCCGTGCTTATGACCCGTGTTTCGCTTGTGCATCTCATACTTTACCTGGTGGTTTGGCTTTGAAGGTTGACGTTTATGATTCTAATAGGAATCTTTTGAAGTCTGTCGAGAGGTTATGAGGAAAACTATTGTGGTTGGTGTTGGTAACCCTATTCTTGGAGATGATGGTGTAGGTATTCATGTTGTGAGGAGGCTTAGGGGGAGGGTGAAAAACAGAGGAGTGTTTTTTGAGGAGGCTTTAACTGGTGGTATGAATCTTGTTGATTTAATTCTTGGTTATGATAAAGCGGTTGTTGTGGATGCCGTTGTTGGTGAAGAAAAGGGTTTGGTGAAACGTTTCACTTTGAGTGATTTCGAAACCGTTCATTCTTCTAATCCGCATGGCATGAGTTTTTTGGAAGCAGTTGATTTGGCTAAAAAAATGGGTGAAAACAGGTTGCCTTCTGAGATCGTTGTTGTAGGCATCACTATATCAGAGGCATCATCTTTTAAGGAGGAGCTCAGCAGGGAGGTTGCTGAGGCGGTGCCGGGGGCGGTTGAAATGGTTTTGTCTGAGTTGAGGAAGTAGTTTTTTGTAGTCGAAAAATATACCTCTGCGTTAACTTGTGCAAAATGGGGTAGAGAAATATGAGCGGGAGAGAAGAGGATAGAAGGTTGATCGCTGAGATACCAGGTGATAAGGTCGCGGATTTTATTTTTTTGCATCTCCGTGACTTGTGGGCTGTTGATGGTTTGTATTTTTTGGGTATTGAGGAAAGGTTTGGTACTGAGGCTGCTACTGAGATAGACAGAAAGGTTTGGGAGGTTATGGGTAAAATCGAAGCGAGGAGATTGAAGAAGTTTTTAGGTTTAGAAGACGGTGATATCCCAACTATGATGAAGGCTTTGCGTCACAGTGGATGGGCTTTGGATATCGAGGATAAGGAGGTTGAGGTTGAAGACAGTAGAGCGGTTATTAGAAACAGAAACTGTAGGGTTCAGAACACTAGGATAAAGAAAGGCCTTGGTGTTTTCCCCTGTAAAAACGTTAGATGGGGTTTTCTTAAGAGTTTTGCAAAAGAGTTTAACTCAGATATTGTTGTGAACTGCATTGTTTGTCCACCGGATGAGCACCCAGATGATTTGTGGTGCGAGTGGGAGTTTGTTTTGAGGGATGAGAAATGAGGACGCCTGTAGAGTACAAGGAAAGCCTCAGAAAGATGAGACCTAACATTTACAAGTTTGGTGAACTTATTGAGGATGTTACCACGCATCCTGCTACAAGGAGAACGGTTGAGGGACATGCTCAGATTTTTGAGGCATCGTTGAAACCAGAGTACCAGGATTTGCTTACAACAAAGTCTTGTTTAACCGGTGAAAGAGTCTCCAGGTATCTCTCTGTAATATGTAGCGCTGAGGATATGGTTGCGAACGTTAAAATGAAACGTTTAATGTTCAACCTCACTGGTACTTGTACTGGTGGTAGATGCGCTGGTTTTAACGCGTTGAACGCCATGTGGAGTACAACTTATGATATGGATGAGAAACTTGGTACAAACTATCATAGTAGACTCCAGGGGTGGTTGATGGATGCTCAAAAAAGAGACATCACGGTTGCTGGGGCGTTAACTGATCCGAAGGGTGATCGTTCGAAACCGCCGAGTCAGCAAAAGGATTCGGACATGTTTTTGCATGTGGTTGAGGAGAGTAGCAAGGGTATAGTTGTCAGGGGGGCTAAGGTTATGATTTGTGGTGTTGCGGCAGCAAATGAGATTTTTGTTATGCCTGGTGGCAGCTACAGAGGGGACGATAGGGTTTACGCTGTTTCTTTTGTTGTCCCAAGGGATGTTGAGGGTTTAACGGTTGTTGAAGCCACTAGACCAAGTGATAGAAGGGAGTTGGAGGATGGTTTTGATATCCCTGTGGAGAAGGGTGGTATCACTCAGGCTTATCTGCTTTTTGAGGATGTTTTTGTTCCAAGGGAAAGGGTGTTCATGTGTGGCGAATATCAGTACACTGGTGAAGCGGTTATGAATTTCACGGCTCCTTATAGGGCAGCGATTGGTGGATGTGTTGCTGGTCAGGGTGATCTTATGGTTGGTGCATCCGTATTGATTGCTAGGGCAAACGGTTTAGATGAAAAAGTTTTTAAGGAGAAGCTGACAAGGATGGTTGTGAACAATGAGACAACCTTTGGTTTAGGTGTGGCTGCAGCCGTGCTTGGCAGAAAACATCCCTCTGGAGTTTGGATACCTGATCCTTTGCTTTCTAATGTGAATAAGGTGCTTGTTGCGACACTGCCTTATGAGACAAAAAGGCTTACGCAGGAGATAGCTGGTGGTATCGGTGAAACCGGTTGTTTACCTTCTTACAAGGATTTGAATGATTCCCGGTATGGTGAGTTGTTGATGAAGTATCTTAAAGCTAATTGTAGTGGTGAAACAAGAGCAAAGATTGCAAGGTTTATTGAATGGTTGACGCTTGGGGCTGGTGTTCCTGGGTGTATGCATGGTGGTGGTTCTCCTGATGGAGCAAGAGTTGTTGTAAGAAAGAAGGCTGATTTCAATCGTTTTGTTGATCTGGTGAGGAGAATAGTTAACGTAGATGAGGAGATTCAGGTTGAGAGGAGGCAGAGGTAGTTTAATTACGTTGTGTATTCTATGTCACCTGATAGTATCCTGGTTTTTTTTCCTTCATTGGTTTGTAGGATCAGGTAACCTTCTTCATCAACTTTTTCCACGACGCCTTTTATGACAGTGTTTTCGTCCTTCACGGTTATTTTTTTGCCGACTATTTTGGAGTATTGAATCCATTTTTTTCTAACAACATCGTTTTTGCCTTTTAGTAATTCAGCATAGTTTTCATCAAGATGTTTCAAAATGGTTTTAAGTAGTTTAACTCTTGGAACCTTTGTGCCAACTTCGTTTCTCAATGTTGTGGCTTTTTCTTTTAAGTCTTTTTTTAGTTCGTTGTTGACGTTTATTCCTATTCCAATGATTGCATGATTTATTTTATCTAGTTCTGCATCCAGTTCTGTTAGGATGCCGCAAACCTTTTTGTTGTTGATTAAAACATCGTTGGGCCATTTTATTTTTGGTTTTAAACCAGTCACTTTTTTGATGGCTTCTGTTACAGCGATGGATGCAACCATGGTGAGAGACATGCTCTGGTTTGGAGGGATCATGGTGGGGTACAGGATGACTGAGAACCATAAGCCTCCAGGTGGTGAAAACCATTCCCTGTTTTTTCTGCCTTTTCCTTTGGTTTGTGTGTCCGTTACAACCACGGTTCCCTCCTCAGCACCCTTGTTGATTAACTCCTTTGCATAAAGGTTGGTTGACGGAAGGGTTTTGAAGTAGTACAGGTTTTTCCCTATGATTTTGGTGTTAAGTTTTGAGCATACTTCCTCAGGGTATGGGATGTCTGGTCTGGATTCCAAATGGTAACCTTTGTTTTTAACTGAAGTGATCTTGTATCCCATCTCTTTTAGGGTGTTTATTTGTTTCCAAACAGCGGTTCTGGAGACACCTAGTTGTTCAGCGATTTTCTCACCAGACACAAAACCGTTTTTGTTGAGAAGTTCAAGGAGTTTTTCCCTCATCCCTTTCTCCATTTTTTGCGTCTACCTCTCCATTATACGCTTGTTTAGGTGTTACGGCTGCTGCAATGGTAGCAGCGGCGCTTATTTTCAGTAAATCCCCAGCTATATAGGGTAGCATTCCTATGGTGAGAAGCTCCCAGAGTGAGACGGAGTTGCCGGTCCAAATGTAGAGGTATAGTAAGCCGGGGATGTATATGAGTACGAAGGTTGCAAAAAACATTAAAGCAAGCATGTTGGCGAAAACCCTTGATTTAACGTATCTGTCTGTAAGGTAGCCAAGGAAGAACGCTGCGGCAGCAAAACCAAGTATGTAACCACCAGTTGGACCAGTGAGGTATGCTAAACCACCGTTAAGTCCAGCAAACCATGGCATACCTATTGCTCCAAAACCTATGTACATGGTTTGGCTTATTCCACCCCATCTTCCTAGCAAAACCCCGGTTAAAAGTACAGCGAAGACCTGCCCGGTGATTGGTACAGGAGTCCAGGGTAAATAAAAACGCAGTTGCGCCAGTAAACCTGTTAGGCAGGCGAAACTGAAGGCGAGAGCAAGTTTGTAGGCGAAACATAGTTGGCAGCGTTTTTTGAATAGGTTGTATCTCAGTTTTTTGTATTTGTTTACGTAAACGTTCATCCTTTAACCTCCTTGTTAACCTTTTTAGCTGGCATGGTTAACTGTTTATTTATAGGTTTTCCCAACATTTATATTCAAAAGAGTATTCCATGGGTTGCTGGGTGAATTGGATGTATGAGACCATTAGGTTGGATGTGAAAAAAAATGTGGCTTATGTTACTTTGAGTAGACCTGAGAGGTTGAATTCCTTTGACCTTAAACTTGGTGAGGAGCTTTATGATGCTTTGAGAAGGGTTGGTGGTGATAGAAATGTTAGAGTTGTTGTTTTGACTGGTGAGGGTAAAGGGTTCTGCGGTGGTGGTGATGTTAAGGAGATGTATGCTGCGGAGGATAAACCGTTTTTTCTCAGGGAGTTGACAAGGGCGATACATAGGTGTGTGATTGAGATAAGGGAGATGGAGAAGCCGGTTATAGCTGCGATTAACGGTTATGCTTTTGGAGCAGGTTTTTCTTTGGCGTTGGCTTGTGATATTATATTGGCTGTTAAAGGCGCTAAGTTTAACACCGCATTCATTAATATAGGTCTTGCACCTGGTTGTGGCACACAGTTTGTCACCCAGCTTGTTGGGTATCACAGGGCATGTGAGCTTATATTGACAGCAAAAACATTCTCAGCGGATGAAGCCTGTGAGATGGGTGTTGTGAATAGGGTTGTTGATGACCTTGATTTTGCTGTGGAGGAGGAGGTTGAGAAATTCAGGAAGTTACCTCCGATAGCGGTTGGTTTAGCGAAGAAATTAATTAATGAGAGTTTGAGGAATGACATGTTTTCTCATTTGGAGCTTGAAAGCAGGTTGGCATCGTTTTCGGCGGCAACGGAGGATTTCAAGGAGGGTGTAACGGCTTTTGTTGAGAAAAGGAAACCTGTTTTTAAGGGTGTTTGAAGGAAACGTTAATCTTTTATAGCTGACTTTGTATACCAAACTCATATTTTTAGGTTTACCTAAAAAAGGTGGTTGCTTTGACAGCTAAGACATTGCCTTTGACCTCAGTTATACCGGGGATGACTGCTAGGATAGTAGATATACGGGGTGGCTATGGTTTCCAGAAGAAACTACACATGATGGGTCTTGTAAATGGAAAAAAACTGAGAGTAGTCTCAGTGCAACCACTGAGGGGACCAGTTACCGTTGAAGTCAACGGTAGACAGGTGACACTGGGAAGAGGAATGGCAGGCAAGGTACTGGTTGAGGTGATAAGATAAAAAAAATCGTCCTAATGGGTAACCCAAACGTCGGTAAAAGCGTTGTTTTCTCCCGCTTAACAGGAGCAAACGTTATTGCCTCTAACTACCCTGGAACAACCGTTGATTTCTCCAAAGGAAAAATGAGGCTTGATGGAGAAAAAGTAGAAATAATTGATGCACCCGGTACTTACTCGCTTGAACCCACAAACAAGGCGGAGGAAGTAGCTTTGAAGATGTTTGAGGAGGCAGATGTTGTTATCAACGTCGTTGATGCAACCAACCTTGAAAGAAACCTGTACCTTACCCTGCAGCTTCTTGAAAGAGATAAACCTGTTATCATAGCATTAAACCTTTGGGACGAAACCAAACACCTTGGTATATATATAGATGAAAAAAAACTTGAGGAACTATTAGATGTACCTGCTGTTCCCACTGTTGCAATAACCGGTGAGGGTATAAAAAAACTGGTTTCAAGGATAAAAGAGGCAAAGTCACCTGAGCACATCAAACCAACCAGTGATGAGGCGAGATGGATAGAGATCGGCTCGATTATAAAAAAGGTTGAAAGAATTGAACACAGGCATCACACTCTTGTTGACCGTATAGCTGATGCAACAATAAAACCTCTCACAGGTATACCCTTCGCAATAGTGATTATCTTTGCCTCATTCTGGATTGTGCGTTTGATAGGTGAGAGTCTAATCAACTTTATCTTCGACCCTTTTTTCAACCTGTGGTATAAACCTGTGATGGTTGAGTTGAGCAACCTGTTAGGATCAGGTTTTCTACATGATATCATAATAGGCCAACTGATAAACGGCGACATAGATTTCATGCAGTCCATGGGATTGCTTACAACAGGGTTGTATGTACCAATTGGAATGGTTTTACCATATATCATCGCCTTTTATTTCACGCTTTCAATACTTGAGGACAGTGGCTATCTCCCTAGGCTTGCAACAGTTGTGGATAACGTTTTCCATAAACTTGGTATGCATGGTCATGGTATTGTACCGGTTTTTCTTGGTCTCGGTTGTAATGTACCTGGTGCTTTGGCGACAAGAACATTGGAGACAAGGAAGCAGCGTTTTATTTCAGCCACCTTGCTCGCTATAGCAGTTCCATGTATGGCTCAGACCGCTATGATCTTTGGTGCCCTTGGAACATATGGTATGCAGTATATAGTAATGGTTTTCCTTACACTTGGTGTGCTCTACGTTGTGATGGGCCTTATACTCAACAAAACTGTTAAGGGTGAAAGCCCCGAGATATTCCTTGAGATACCACCTTATCATCGCCCCAGTCTTAGGGCAGTGACAAAGAAAACATGGATGCGCGTCCGATGGTTTTTAAGCGACGCTATACCCTTCTTGTTTTTTGGGGTGTTTATAGTAAATGTACTTTATGTTGCTGGTGTGCTTCAGTGGCTTGGAAGAGTGCTTTCACCTGTTACACAGGCATTGTTTGGTTTACCTGGGAGTGCAAGTGTTGCGCTTATAATGGGTTTCCTAAGGAAAGACTTGGCTGTTGGTGTGCTGCTTCCACTTGATTTAACTCCTTTGCAGATGGTTATCGCTGTGACCATGCTCACAGTTTATTTTCCCTGTGTAGCCACTTTCGCGGTTTTGATAAAGGAGTTGGGGATTAAGGATATGTTGAAAGCAACTGTGATTATGATAGCAACTGCAGTAGTTGTTGGTGCGGTTTTAAAGGTCATTCTGCTCGGTGTGTAGAGATGATACAGAGGAGAATAGAGGAGTATATAGAGTGCATATATGCACTTGGGGGAGGAGACAAGCTTGTGCATACCAGTGATATAGCCGAGTGTATGGGTATTGCACCTGCAAGCGTCACTGAGATGCTTCAGAAACTAAGCAGTGAGAACTACATAAGTTATGAACGTTACAAGGGTGCTGTTCTCACTAAAAAGGGTTTAAAAATTGCTGAGGAGTTGCAGCATAGACATAAAGCTTTACGTGATTTTCTGATGGCTCTTGGTTTGGATGGGGAGACTTCAGATAAGGATGCATGCACTATAGAGCATGTTGTTACCTCTAACACCATTGAGCTTCTGGTGAGGTTTGTTGAGTTCCTTAACCGTTGTGATGAAAAACCATTTTGGTTGAACCTGTTTCACGATTACCTTAGAAATGGAGAGTTGAAACGTTGTCCACCTGAGCTCCAAGAGTTATGCAAAAAATATAGGAAAGGGAGAGTTTAAAGACTCTCCAGTATTTTAAGCACGTACTTGTAGAATTTCTCTACGGTGCTGATTTCAACATACTCATCCGGTGAATGAGGGTGTTTTATTGTTGGTCCTATGGATATCATATCCATTCCAGGGAATTTTTCGCCAATTATCCCTGTTTCAAGTCCGGCATGTATAGCCTCAACCTTTGCTTCTTCGTTGAACATATTCTTAAATATCTCTCTTGCAAGTGCAAGAAGCTTTGAGTTCATGTTTGGCTTCCATCCAGGGTACGGCGATCCCTCTTCAACCTCTGCTTCTGCAAGTGAGGCTATAGCGTGTATTCTATCCCTTGTTGCTTGTAAAGCAGATTTTATTGAACTTCTGGAACTCATAGCTATAGATGCTTTTTCTCCCTCTACTCTCACCTTAGCGAGGTTGGTTGAGGTCTCCACCAGCCCAGGTATGTCAAAACTCATCGCGAGAACTCCATGAGGCAACGCATAGAGTAGGTTGATTAAATCTTCCGTTGACTTTTTGTCAAGCGCTTCATTTTTGCTATCAGCTTTTTTAACCTCTGCTTTGAAGCCAGGGTCTATGGGTTTTATCTCTTCCAGTATGTCCTTTCCCTCTGATTCCACTGTTTTTTTAAGTTCTTCTACGTCACCCTTTTTCACTGCAACCAATGCTGTTGCCTCTCTCGGTATAGCGTTGTGTTTGTCTCCACCTGTTACATCCAATATGAGGAGGCTGCATTTTTGTTTAACCTTCCATAGTATTCTTGAAAGTAGTTTTATGGCGTTACCCCTCTGCTCATGTATGTCAACACCGGAGTGGCCACCTTTTAACCCGGAGATTCTGATTACAAGGAAAGCCATGTCCCCTTCTACCTTATGTTTCTTCACAGGTAGGGTTATTATGGTGTCTCCACCACCAGCACATCCAACTGTTATGACACCAAAGTCTTCACTGTCAAGGTTAAGCATTACCCTTCCTTTCAGGAAACCTGGTTCAAGCGCGAATGCACCTGTTAAACCTGTTTCTTCGTCGACGGTGAACAAAGCCTCTATAGGTCCATGTTTCAGGTTTTTGTCTTCAAGTATTGCCAGAGCTATTGCAACGCCTATTCCATCATCTGCTCCAAGTGTGGTGCCATCAGCCTTTAGTTTGTCTCCTTCTATTTTGAGTTTTATCGGGTCTTTGCTGAAATCGTGTTTTACTTCCTTGTTTTTCTCACAGACCATGTCCATGTGTCCTTGCAATACAACGATTGGCTTGTTTTCCATTCCTGGACTTGCTGGCTTTTCAATGAGTACGTTTCCTGCTTTGTCTGTTTTTGCTTTAAGTCCTTGCTTCTTTGCGAATTCAAGGAGGTATTCCCTTATTTTTTCTTCATGTTTGGAACACCTAGGTATCTTCCTTATCTCATCAAAATGTTTCCAAACAAGTTTCGGCTCGTATTCTAATATAGATGACATATCATGCCCCCTTTACAAACAAGTGGGTAGGTGAATAAAGTACCCTAATTAAAACGTTTCGGGTAACGTTTGTACAACAAGCCGTTTATAAAGAGAAATACAAAGTTTTACATGAGGTGAATGAGAAGATGATGTTGGTTGGATTAGTATCCGATAAAAACCAGGCGCTGGAGATTGAGGAGGTTGCAAAGAATTTTGTGGTTGGAAGAAGAATTAGAAGTCTAACTCAGTAAGGTGTCTTTCAAGCTCATTTAAAGTGTTTTTCATGGAGTAGTACCATTCCTCTACACATTGTTGAAGCATTTTTTTCACCGCCGTTGGCTCTCTATAAACATACAAATAGTAGTTTCCCCCGTTTTTTAGTGTCATCTTCTTTTTTTCGCATAAACCTGATTTTACCAGTCTCTCAAGGGAGCGGTAGACGGTTGTCCTGTCTTTTCCAACCTTGTTTGCGAGTTCATCTGCTCTCACTTCACCTATGGTGATAACGTGTTTGTAGGTTTCAAGGTCAACATCCTTTAGGTTAAACATCATCTTCAGTATGTCAGAGCATCTTGCATTTGTTTCATCCATTGCCTTTTGTTGAATTACTTTTTGATATATAACGATTGTGCAAGATTTATGCACAACCTTATATATGAGATCTGCATTACGCCCAACACATGGATGAGTTAGAGATACTGAGAAGAAAAAAACTGGAGGAGTTACAGCAAAAGTTTTCAAAAGGTGATAACGTGCCAGAGTACCCAGATAAACCAGTACATGTGACAGACAAGGATTTAGACGCAGTTGTATCCAAATATAATCTTGTTGTTGTGGACTGCTGGGCAGAGTGGTGTGCACCTTGTCTTATGATTGCACCAGCGATTGAAGAAATGGCAAAGGAGATGAAAGGAAAGGTTGTTTTTGCAAAGCTGAATGTAGATGAAAACCAGCTCACAGCAATGAAATACCAGATAATGAGCATACCCACTCTCATGGTTTTCAAAAACGGTAAACTCGTGGATAAAATAATAGGTGCAATGCCTAAGCCTATGTTAAAGGCAAAACTTAGTCCATATTTATAATAAAATTAGATGAAGATATAAATGACTAGGAAAAGAGCAAATAAAAAAATAGAAAATAGAGGTGCATTAAAAAAATTCAACTCAAAATATGGGTTGGTTTTGCTGGCAATTCTTATTATAACCGCTGGAGCTCTCATACTTGCATTAACATCTCATGAGACACCCACTGGACAGCCGCAGTCTGGAAAATGGCTGTTTGCACTGGATACAAACACTGTCCGTGTGGGAAACTACGAGGAATACCGTACAGGATACATACCTACTCTTGTTGTTGTTGACGTAAATGGAGACATTATTCATAAAGAAGCAGGAGTGCATACAGAATCTCAGCTTCTTGATTTAATTGAGGAGGCACAGAACCCTACACATACACTTGGTCCAGCACCTGATTTCACTCTAAAGACGTTCAATGGAGAAACCTTTACACTGTCTGAGCATCATGGCAAGGTGGTCATACTGGATTTTATGGCCGTAAGATGTCCTCCCTGTCATCAACAGATGCCAGAGCTTCATAAGGTGAAGCTGGATAAAGGAGATGTAATCATACTATCTATAGATGTTGATGCTGCGTATGGCTCTGAAACGGAGCAGGATGTAAGAGAAGCATTTGGGGAGTATATTGAGGAATGATTCTCATTCTATACAATAAGTGAAGCAAAAAAACTTAAAGGGATTAATTTAATAAGGTTATATGGGATTTTAGTGCGTAAACTTTCAAACCGAGAGAAAACAGCCATCTTCATAGCCATCATACTGTTGTTAAGTATAGTGTTTTTCCCACGTTATACCTCAGAAAACGTCACACCGTATCAACCTGAGGCTCCGTCATCAGATTCATCATCCAATGAGACGGACAACGGAAACAATACTCGGGAGGAAACAGAAACGTATTCTCCTGTTTTCTGCGAGTTTGCAACCGGTACAACCTGCAAGTATTGTCCAAAAATCGGTTCAATCCTGTATAACATATACGATGAGGGTAAATACCCCGTATCCGTAGTGAGCTTGGTTTATGATAGAAACTCAAAGGCAAAAAAAAGATTAACCGACGATTACAACGTTCTCGGTTTCCCTACGGTTTTTTTGAATGGTGGAGAGAAGGTGATTTACGGCTCCGATTACAGCAAATCACAGGTTGAAAGCATCATAGCATCTCTTGCAAAACAGAGGAAACCAGACCTTGGTTTAACCCTCTCTATGTCATGGGATGAAAACACAAGTTTACTTCACACAGAGGTTTCTGTAACCAACAACGAAAGTAAAGTCTATGACGGCATATTAAGAGTTTATCTTGTGGAGGCGAACTCAAGATGGTATGATTATGATGGTAAGCCCTACCGTTTTGCGTTCTTGGACTACACCCTTGACACTCCCTTGTCAATCAAATCAGGTGAAAACAAAAACTTTTCATCAGACTGGAACGCATCAAAATACAAGCCGGTTGACAAAGACAACCTTGTTGCAACCGCGGTAGTGTTTTCTCAGAGTTTAACCAAAATGTATGCGGATCCACCACAGGATACACATGACTTCTCTGCCCATCAGGTTGATGCAATGGTTATGCAGCGTGTAGGCGAAGGTAATCTACCACCTCAGGTGGGGTTTTCCTCGCCAAAAAAAGGCAAGGTTAACCTTCATTCAAAACCCCTTATTTGGTCGCTGCTTGGCAACACCTGGGTCATTGGAAAAACCGATGTAAGTGTGCTGGTTAATGATGACGGTGATTCCATAAAACTGGAGTTTTATGTTGACAACTCTCTTAAGCAGACTGTGCAGGACACTGGTAAAATGGAGAATAAGGAGTATACCTTTGCTCTGCATGGTCCACTGTTTGGTAAACACACCCTTAAGGTAAAAGCTCTGGATAATGAGGGGAAAACATCTGAGACAAGGATGGCTGTGAAGACCTTTATACTTCTTCCATAGGTGGTGAGGAATGAAACACAACGTGGTTGTTGTTTGTCTTATACAGTTTTTGTGTTGCAGAATTAGTTAATAATGCGGTTATAGTGTCTGTTGTGGTTGGTGGCGCATCTCAGGAGATACAAAGCGTTTATGGAAAGGTTAACAAATGGAGTTTTGTGATCGATGACAAAGGCATCTATAACTCTTATCATGTTGTAGGTGTTTCAAAGATTGTTGTTGTAAATAAAGAGGGGGAATATTATTTATAGTAATTCTGGATTAACAACTTACAATCTCCTGATGTCGAAGATAAATGTGGAAGGGTGAGGTTTGTATGAGTATGGTAAAAACAGTAACCATTGCAGGTGTATTGATGCTTCTGTTCTCCATGGGTGCAGCAGTTGCTCAGGGCAGCGATGTGATATCAACAAGTTACACTCCGTCTTCGCCTACCGTAGGTTCAACAGTGACATTTTATGCAACTGTTAATGGTGGAAACGTTTCTAATGTAACATTGTGGGTTGAGGAGTGCACTAAAACAATATGTCATCTACCTGAAGAGGTAGCTATGACCTCAACTGGTGATGGTAACTATACAGCAACCTACACACTTGGGGATGACACCGCCTATTTCCACTACAAGGTGTTTGCTGAGGTTAATGGTGAGAATGTGGAGAGCAACATGTACAATGTCACTGTTGGTTCCTCTCAAAATGGTGACTCATCATCCAGTAACGGTGGTTCGGGAGGTACACCAGGGTTTGAACTGTTTATTGCTATTGTGGCATTGATGACAACAGTGATTTTGATCAGGAGAAAAACATAGGAGAGACGTTGATGCGTCTCCAAATCAAAAGACTGCTGTCACAAACATTTTTTCTAATCTTAGCTAATCTTGGGGCATTTAAGATAAAAACAGGTTTCTGTTACCCTTTTTTTTACTGTCACGGTTGTCCTGCTGCCTCTGCTGGTTGTCCACTGGGTACTATTGAACATGCGGTTTATAAGGGGAAACTAGATTGGAATCTTCTGTTATATCCACTTGTATTTTTCGGCGTTATCGGTATGGTGTTTGGCAGGGCAATCTGTGGCTGGGCTTGTCCAATAGGTCTTTTGCAGAGGATAACCTATCCGATTTCTCAGAGGAAAACCATTAAAAAAATCTCTCAGAGGTTTGCCCCATCTATTCTACCGTATGCAAGGTACATAAAGTACGTTAACCTTGTGCTTCTTGTTTTTTTAACCACCTATTTCATAGGTTTCATGTTCACCGACATCTGCCCAGTTGGTTTCCTAACGGGTACTATACCGATTTTAATCTTGAATTTTGGGGAGTTTACACCAAACCAGTTTTTTTTGGTTGCATTGATCATATTTGTGTTTTTTATCATCTTGATCATCCTGTCTGGTAGAGGCTGGTGTAAATACTTTTGTCCACTTGGTGCACTTTTAGCGCCTTTCAACAAAGTCAGTTTGCTTCATATAGATATAGAGACGGATAAATGCCTCCATTGTAATCTATGTAGCGATGCCTGTCCAATGGGGATAGATGTACCGAATATGAACAGAAGCCCAGAATGTATATTGTGTGGCAAATGTATAGATGTTTGTCCACAGAAGATAATAAAGTTTAAGGTGGGATCATGAAAAAACTTCTTGTAGTTCAAATAGTTCTTATAATTACATTTTCATCGTCATTTGGCTACCTTTTCTTTGCTACAGATACCTATGAGCATGTTCAGTCCACTATTGTTTCCGTGCTTTGTTTAAGCTGTATTAAACTTGAACCTAAAACGGTTTTGAGTTTCTCCTTTGAAACTGCTAATAATGAGCCCTTCCCCGATTTCGTTCTTGAAAACCTGAGCAAAGGTGTTGTTCTTCTCCATTACAGGACAGATGCCTGCGCAGCATGTGATCAGATGGATCCAATGGTTGCTTCACTTTTTAATCTAACATCGCTTGAGGAAAACTATTTGGTGGTAACTTCAAGGTTTAATGGTGTGAATGTTACTCTCATCCATATCAATTTGGATCATGTTAATGAAAATCTTAAACGCTCCTACAAGGTTTACAATATCCTTGGTGATAATGGCGGAGTGCCCATGTTTTCTTTGATCACATTTGGGTATGACAGAGGAACAGTTAAACCAGCCTATGCCACAGGATATGGTTTCCTTGGGGAAAAAACACCTATGCAGGGAAAAGAGGTTCTCAAACAGTTGATTGAAGAAGGTGTAGACATGTACATTCAAAACCACCAGGGTTATATTCCATCACATAATACTGAATGATGTATTTGGTGGTTTCATGAAACTCCCGTGTGAGAAGGTAGTCTGGTATATTTTACCAATTATCAGGAAGGAGTTTGCCCGTGTGCTTCATGAGAAATATGGTTTTTCTCAACGTGAGATAGCCTCTCTTTTGGATTTAACAGAGGCAGCGGTATCCTATTACCTTTCTGGTAAAAGAGGTAATGTGGAGATAAAGGATGAGGAGTTAATACAGGAGATTGGAAGGGCTGTGGAAAACATCGTTGAAAATGGGAAAGATGAGATAGAAAAAGAAACTTGCAGGCTATGTAAGTTGATGATAAGTAAAGGTTTTTTAAAAAATAGGTAGAAGAGGCTGGTTTATAGTTCTCCAGCCAGTATCTTTTCCTTCATTATGTTGAACTGTTCCAATGTTAAGGTACAGGTGTTTTCGTCTTCTCCAATGGTTACAACATCTCCGTTGATTTCAACAGCTGGACAGTTCTTAACAGTCTCACATGTTCCGCCGCCACATAATATAACCTTCATTTTTGTTACCTCCCTTTTAACAATTGTTAACATACTAATATATACTGCGCTTAAATAGTTTTTTATTGTATTCTAAAACCTAGATATAGATTTTATGGTCAAACCTGTTTTTATCTACCTTAGATATCAGGTACCTGCCGCTCTCTATTTTATCAACCTTCTTTACATCTACCTTCAAATCAGAGTCAACCTTCTCATAGAAACCTGATTTAATCATGGAAAAAACCTCAGCTGTTGAAACACCTTCACTTAACTTTTCATCTACAACAACCTTAACCTCTAACTTGTTAACAGTATGTTGAGTCACCTCAAACTGCCGAATCATCCTTGTTTTAAACTCATAGACAACTCTGCTGAAGATCTCAGATACAGCGGAGGGTAACATTATTCTTCCATCTGAGAAAATAAGATACCAGTTGTCTCTACCATAAATCTTCTTTATCAAACCACCTCCAGCTGCACAGCTGCATTTCTCCTTTGATGGAGCAACAACGTCGTTTATCCCAGTGTACCTTATTATAGGTGTGCCACCTCCATATAGTTTCGTGACAACAATATTGCCAGGTTCATTGCTAACCACTTTACCATTGTTTATAAACTCAGCGTAAACCAGGTCACCATGGATGTGAAGTTTTCTGTCATGGCATTCAAAGGCTATCGGTCCAGACTCTGTTGCACCATAGGCTTCAAACAAACGTGTGTTAAAAGCCTCCTCAATGAGCATCCTCAGATATTTATCTAGGGTATTGCCACTTGAACCCACAACTCTTGGAGCAACATTTTTACCAAAACCCTTTTCTTTAAGTAAAGCCAGATTAACGAGTTTACCGGTATACCCTCCTATGAAATCTGGTTGAAACTCATCAAGCTCCCTTATTAGTTTCTCTGAATCAACCTTGAAACTGTAGATACGGATATTTTCAAAGGAAAAAAAAGGCTTGAAACCAGGTATAACCCCTTCGTTCAGGTATTTTCTTTCAGCGCTGTTACGTCTTAAATCAAGGAGAAGCACTATCCTGTCATTCCTCCAGTTTATACCATGTTCCTTAAGCGTTCTAAGGTAACCAAGCAATCCCATCACAATCTCATGCATGCTGACATAAACCGAGACAGGTTTGCCCATGGTGCCTGAGGTTGATGTTTTGATAAGATTTTTCTGTGAAGAAGGTGTGATCTCCTTTTGTGAACATTTACGCAACTCATCCTTTGACACAAAAGGTAACTTCCTTAAGTCATCAAGGGTTTCTATATCCTTAGGATGCACTCCAGCTTTCTGATATTTTTTTCTGTAAAAAGGAATGTTTTCGTAGCTATACTTTATCATCTTTTTTATCTGTCTCTCCTGATATTCACGTAACTCCTTTTCATTTATACCCCAGATTCTGTTTAAATCAAAAAGGTAACTTTTCAGAACCTTACCCATGAATGCAGGGTTTAGTAGATAATTCATGTTGTTTCATCCCTTTACTCCATATAAAAGCATGCGACAAAACTTTATAACTTTTATAAGGTTATTCCATGTAAAATGAGGATACTACTGATCGGTGAGATATGCTTGGATTTTACGACCCCTCCAATTCTCCAATCATTTTTATCTGCATTCTCCTATCGTTCTACATTCAATGAGCGTCTGATTGCAGCTGTGACACCAAGAAAACATGTTGTTGAAATACTTGAAAACAACAAGCAGATCGATTTCAGCTCAGATCATGATGTGGTGCACATTGTTTTTGGTACATCCGCATCCTTTAACGCCTACAGGGTTGCAGATGGTTTTAGAGAGAATGGTAAAACCGTTGTTTTAAGCGGCAACCATCCATCTGCTTTACCCAATGAAGCAAAGCAGCATGCTGATGCTGTTGTTGTTGGTGATGCACTCAAGGTTTGGCCTCATGTGGTCAGAGACCTTGAGGAAGGTAGATTACAACCAATCTACAACTCCATGGCGTTTAAGGAGGAGCAATCACTTTCATTGGCAGATAACATCGTCTCCTTTATGAAAATGGAGAGGAGAATAAGGTTTGTTAATGCAGTTGAAGCCACACGTGGTTGCCCAGATAAATGTGTTTTCTGCCAATATTCTAACATCCCAGGTGGTTCAATATTTTACACGAGACCCGTTGAAGACGTTCTCAATGAGGTTAAGATGACCAATGAAAAGCTTCTTTACTTCAAGGATCTCTCCATGACTATAAACCCAGTTTACACCAAAACCCTCTTTAGAGGCATGAAGGGTTTGAATAAAAGGTTTATCTGTCATGGTAACGTCAATGTTCTAGCTCGTGATGAGGAGCTTGTTAAACTAGCTCATGAGGCAGGATGTATAGAGTGGACTATTGGTTTCGAAACCTTTTCTCAGAGCGCGCTAAACAATGTAAACAAAAAAGCAAACAGGGTTGAGGAGTATATCCTTGCCGTTGAAAAGTTACATGATTATAGTATGGCTGTTGTAGGAACCTTTGTCTTTGGTTTTGATGAGGATACACCTGATGTGTTTGAAAAAACATTGGAAAACATTGAAAAACTTGGTTTAGATGGAGCCATTTTTGCTGTGCTTACACCATACCCTGGTACACCCTTGTTTAAGAAACTTGATGAGGAGGGCAGGATTCTCACAAGGGATTGGTCTAAGTACAACAGGAAGGATGTGGTTTTTGAACCAAAAAACATGACTAAGGAGGAGCTTGAAAACGGTTTAAGTTTTGTAACAGATGAATTCAACTCCCCATCGAAGGTAGCTTATCGGGTTTTAAAGGGTTTTAAACTGGGTTTTTACCCAGCGTTTGCCGTTTTAGCAGGTAATCTCGGTAGTTTAAGAGTGGGTCACAGAAAAAACTAGGACTATATATTTTCATCTGAGCCGCTTGCCAGAATCAACTCTTTGAGGAGCTTATTGTACTCCTTTGGTGAGGCATTCAGAAGTCTATCAACATACTCTTTGAGAAACCTGCCGTATTCAACCTCTACATCAGAGTACTGCCATTTCCTCTCATCACCTTTACCTAATGCAAGGAGGAAAGCAAAAGCTATAGATCTTTTTTTTGTCTCCTCAGGGGGTTTGGACAGCAGAGAAAGAACCTTTTGCTCTCCAAAGAGGAGATAGTTTTTTACAAGGTCATCCACAAACCTCGCT
This sequence comes from Thermoplasmata archaeon, assembly GCA_021161865.1. Lineage (GTDB taxonomy): Archaea > Thermoplasmatota > E2 > DHVEG-1 > B18-G2 > B91-G9. Next base: position 6,467 of record JAGGZU010000124.1, on the reverse strand, counting down.
GTTGGAGGCAGTTTTTTGTAATCAGGGTATTCTGACAGTTTTTTCTTCCTCTCAGCCGTTTTAACAGCGATTTCGATTATCCGTGAGGGTGTCTCATCGATGGATAACAGTTTATCCATCAGATCATCATCTTTGACGATGGATGAAATCAAATCTCGACCATATTTTTTCCAATAAACCTCAAACAGTTTATTTGGTGTTGCATCCTCAAGTATCACAGGTTCATTTATTTTAGAAAGTATAAATTCAAGACCTTTCCTTTCATACTCGTTTGGTTTCAACGCTTCTATGAATTTATCGATGTCATTGCCATAAGAAACGCCATCAGCAATCAATACCCTGCCTTCAGATGACTTTAGTTTTTCTCTCCAATTCTCCATGGTTTTTTCTATAAACTGTGCATCTTTTAGACCACCTGAGAGATATGCTGTAACATCCTGGTTTTCATCCTGCAGCTCAGTTAACCGAGGGATAACCTTCACGGAAATATTTCTGTTTATCTCAGGGTCTATGAAAAATTTACTGAGTTCAAACACTGTGTTTCTGTTGTTTCTGGATGCACAGCTTTCGCAGATTCCAATTATCACATCAGCGTTTTTCCACTCTATCCTTATGTAGTTTCTTTCATCAGATACACCATTCTTCAGTTTCTCGGGGTTTACATGTGGACAGGAGGCCACTCCATTTTTTAACTCAAAACCAATCCTGTTTAAAATAAAGTTTTTGAAATCATCCGGTGGCTTACCATTTTCCCTAGTGCATACAAAGTTTTTGCCCCATGAGTAAAGATAAACCCTGTTTTTTACCGCGAGGTCTTTAAAGGCAAGCAGTCTCATCACAGGGTCATCAAAGTTTTGCACCGCAATCAGAAACTCCTTTCTTGCTTTTCCTCTGAGTGCATACATGACATCTATGTCACCGATTTTTGCTGTAGCAAGATAGGGAGCCTTTTTTGAATGGACAAGCATTAGTGTTCCTGCAACAGCACCCTCCAGCCCCTTCTTTTTTGACAGTTTTTCGAGTTTTTTGACATCATCCCTGTTTTTCCAGACTTTTTCAACCTTTTTTTTAATCTTTTTCACAAACCTTTCAGCCTTTGCGTCCTTACACTCTGGGAAGAAAACAAAGGGGTTTTCGTTTAACTTTTTTGCATTTTCTATAAGCTTTTTCTCCTTTGTTTTAGGAGCTGTTTTTGCAAAACTCCTCATTACTCTACTTTTTTTTACCATCTACAATAGTATGAGATGCTGAACCCTGTTAAAGTGTTTACGGTTAAGCAAAGGGTTTAATTAATGTAAATCATTTGATATTCTTGGTAGCCATGGATGTTGAAGAAGCGATTAGGATTAGGAGGTCAATCAGAAGGTTTAAGCAGAAACCTGTGCCTGTTGAGATGCTTGAAAAACTTGTTGATGCAGCAAGAGTTGCTCCATCTGGTGCAAACCTTCAACCCCTTGAGTACATCGTTGTTACAGATGCTTCTCTTTGCGACAGGGTTTTTGAAGGTTTGAAATGGGCGGGATATTTGAAACCTGAGTGGAGACCCCCTGAGGATGAGAAACCCTCAGCGTATATTGTTGTGCTAGCTGATAAACAAAAAAGCCCTTATTATGAGGTGGATATAGGTTTAGCTGCAGAAAACATTATGTTGTTGGCAGTAGAATACGGTTTAGGATGTTGTGTGCTTAGAAACATAGATAAGGATGAGATTAGAAGTCTGTTTTCTGTTCCAGATTATTTCTATATTGATTCCGTCATAGCAGTGGGGTATCCTGCTGAGAAACCTGTTGTTGAGGAGTTGAGGGAGTCAGTTGAGTACTGGAGGGATGAACAAGGCACTTTACATGTGCCAAAAAGAAAACTCAAGGACATCCTTCACATAAACAGATATTAGTGCAGGGGAAGGGATTCGAACCCTTGGACCTCTGCAGGACAAGGCCCTGAACCTTGCGCCGTTGACCAGGCTTGGCTACCCCTGCATGCTACATGCAATACTCAGAATACCCATATATTTTAAATATCTATTTCAAATATCGCTCCTTGCATTGTGGCCCGGATGGTGTAGCGGCAACATAAGGGACTGTGGGAAGCCCTCTAGAGAAAGTGGCTTTACCTGTAAAGATGGCTTGCAGTGATCCCTTGTCCCGGGTTCAAATCCCGGTCCGGGCCCTCAAACACCATGTTTTTTGTAAAAGTATTAAACCTGTTTCCACTCTACTGTTTCATATGAGAATCAGGTTGGCAAATTTGGAGGACGCTGAACAGATGGCTCAGAACAACATTCTTCTGGCAAAGGAGTCTGAAGGTGCTTCCGTTGACTATAGTATTTCTTTATCTGCTGTTAAGGCTGTTATTTCAGACAAAAACAAGGGTTTCTACGTTGTTGCTGAAGAAAACAACCAGGTTGTGGGGCAGCTGATGGTCACCTACGAGTGGAGCGACTGGAGAAACAAGATGATGTGGTGGATACAGAGTGTGTACATAAAAAAGGATTACAGGAGAAAAGGTGTTTTTAAAATGCTGTTTGGAATGGTTGAGGAGATGGCAAGAAAAAACAGTGTTTCAGTCATCCGTCTGTATGTGCACAGTGAAAACAGAGATGCTGCGAGGGTTTATGAGAGGATTGGGATGGAAAAAACACCCTATTTGATTTATCAGAAAAAGGTTTTATAGCTCTATCAGCTCGTATTTTATGTTCCCAAGACCTGCCTCATGGGCAAACCTCACCTGTTTCTCCGGATTAACTCGGTTTACCTTTTCAAACACCCTGCCTTTTTTCTCATGAATTAAATCAAGTGAGGTCTTATCCACAGCCACTATATCATCTGAAACAACATAACCTACGTCTGGGCAGATTTTTGGTCCAGCGAATGGGTCGCAGTCGCAGGATCTTGCAATGTTTTTTATCTGGTTTATGTAAAAAACCTTTTTTCCTTCTACGCACGCTTTTGCAGATAAAGCAAGCAGATACTGTAGATCTGAGTCTCTGAAACTAAGTGCTTCAGTTGGACAGATGTTTACGCATCTTCCACATCCCAGGCATGCGTTGCTGTTCCAGTACCAGTTATCTTTGACCTTTATTGCATTGAATGGGCAAGCTTTTGCACATTCCCCGCAGAGTATACAGTCTTTTTCATTATACAATGGTTCAGCTCCTCTGTGTATCGTTTTTTTACTCTCCCTGGTTACACCACCCATGCCAAAGTTTTTTATAGATCCGCCGAAACCTGCTTGTACATGGCCTTTTACATGGGTTACAGCGATTATGTGGGTCGCATAAAAGATCTCGTTTGCAACCTCAAACATTCTACCTTCAATGGTTTTCACAACCCCTCTGTCTCCTATTGTGATGCGGCATCCTATTTTACGTTCAGAGAAACCGTGTAGTCTTGCAACCTGTTGGTAGCCTTTTTTTGTTTTCCTTGGACTGTTGTATGCCACGGTAGTGTCGAAAAGAAAAGGGTGTGCTCCTAACTTTTTGAACTCTTCAACCACTTTTTTAACAAAATCGGGTTTAACATGATACTTGTTTCGTACCTCACCCATATGTAGTTTGACAGGAACATCTTTGTCTTTAAAATCCTTTAAATCGAAGTAGGTTAGGGCTTCACTCAATTGTTCCTCCTCTTTGAAGAACACTACAGTGCTTACCCCATCACCTTCTCCCATTTCTTCACCTTAAGCACAGTACCCAGTGAGCCACCCCTTTTTATCTCCTCTCTGATTCTGTCCTCATGCTCTTTTACATCAAGCGCTCTATTTGCTATCTCCTGAGCTCTCTCCTGAGGAACAACAACTACGCCTGAGTCATCTCCTATTATCCAGTCACCTGTTTTAACGGTTTGTCCACCGCAGGTTACTTCTGAACCTATCTCACCAAAACCCTTGGGTTCACCAGCGTTAGATGAGATATGTCTGCAGAAGACAGGGAAGCCTATTTTCAGTAAATCATCTAGGTCTCTGACTGCTCCATCTACGACAACGCCTGCTAAACCCTTACCCTTTGCACTCCAGGTTGCCAGCTCACCCCATACCGCTGTTTCTCCGCCTTTGACATCTACGACAAGAACCATTCCTGACTCTGCTTTGTCTATGGCTTCTATAGGTTTAGCCCAATCTCCATCTATTGTGCTTACTGTGAGTGCTTTCCCAACCATGTGAAAACCATGTTCTATGGGTTTCAAACCATGCATTGCACCCTTTCTATGCATTGCATCAGAGATGTTTGGTGTTGAAACCATGGAAAACGCTTTTTTTAGTTCCTCGCTGCTGTATTTCTTGTAAAACTCTGTTTTTATGACTTTTTTTTCCTTAATAGCTTTTTTTATTATCCTGGTTGCCTCAGTAACGTTTTTTGCCTTTGTTATAGCTCCACCAACGATAACAATGTTTGCTCCAGCTTTTACAACATCTGATACGGTTTCGCTGTTAAGTCCGCCGGCGACAGCAACAGGTATGTTCACTTTCCTGGCGACGAGTTTTAGGATATTAAGTGGTTGTTTACCTTTCATCTGTTCATCTATACCAACGTGTAGGCAGAGATAGTCTACACCAAACTTTTCGATTTCCTCAGCTCTTGACAGTTTGTCTTTTACCCCTATAAGGTCAACCATTATCTTTGCACCATATTTTCTACCAGCACGTAAAGCATCCTTTATTGTCTCGTCATCAGATGCACCAAGTATGCAAACTACGTCTGCACCAGCCTTTGCAGCCATCTCTGTTTCAAGCGCACCTGTGTCCATGGTTTTCATATCTGCAACAACGGTCTTGTCTGGAAACCTTTGTTTCAACGCTCTTACAGCTTCCATTCCCTCACTTTTTATGAGAGGCGTCCCTGCTTCAATCCAGTCTGCACCACCATCTATAGCCTCTTTTGCTATTTGGAGTGCACGATGCAGGTTCATTAAGTCTAAAGCGACTTGAAGCACAACTTTCATATGGGAGGCTAATCCTTTTACTTGTTTAAAAAGCTGCGGATGAGCAGTGACGAATGAAAAATCATAAGGTTTATTTAAATAAATAACAAGGAAAATATAAGAAAAAAGATATAACCTTCTTGAGGTGTTCAAGTTGATGCTGGATGATGTCCCTCTTCTGATTAAGCTCATCAAAGGATATCTTTCTGATGTAGACGTCGTCTGGCAGGATAGAGAAAGGATAAGGAGGTTACAGGATAAAAGGTTGCGTAAGGTTGTGCGTTACGCCTACACCGTACCACTTTATCATAATAAATACAAGACTGCAGGTATTAACCCTGGGGATATCAGGGGTGTTGAGGATATCAGGAAACTACCTGTTGTAACCAAGGATGATATACGAAACAGTTTCCCAAAAGGGGTGCTCCCGGAGGGTTACAACACCAGGAGGGCTGAGAAGTTAAGCACCTCAGGTTCAACGGGTAAACCAATTACAATATATGTCGACCATTCCTCCATACTTCAGAGTATAATAGCGTATGTTAGAATACTTAAAGCCTATGGTGAAAGATGGGATAAGACAAGGATAACGATAATAGCTGATACAACCTATGGCAGCGCCGGTTACGCCACCTTCAAATCTCCTTTACCATCCTTTTTGATGAAGATACTCCCCATAGATAATATACAGATACTTGACATAACTGAGAAATCTGAGGAGATGATTGCTAAAATAAACGATTTTAAACCAGATTTCCTCAATGGTTACCCTGGTGTTTTACATGCGTTGGCAACATTGAAGATGGAAAAGGGTTTTGGCAGAGATATAAACCCAAGGTATGTTTCATCTTCAGGTGCCGTGCTTGACCCTTTCACGAGAAGGTACATTAGTGAAGCCTTTGATGCACATGTTTTTGATGTCTATGAATCGACAGAGGGTGGCCCTATGGCCTTTGAATGCAGAAGAGGTTGTTATCATCTCCACTCAGACATGGTTTACTTGGAGGCTTTGGATGACGACATGAATCCGGTCTCCTCTGGGGAGGTTGGCCGTGTAGCGGTGACTAAACTGTATGGCAAAGGCACCCCTGTGGTGAGATACGTTGGGATGGGTGACCTTGTTAAATGGACGGATGATGTATGTGACTGTGGGATAAACACTGGTTGCATTGGTTCCATAGAGGGACGTAGGGTTGATGCCATTGTTACAGCAGATGGGGGCATTATACCCCCTTTGTCAATAACTGGTGTACCTAATGAGGTGATGAGTGAGGAGAAACATTTTTGTGTTAAACAGTTTCAGATAGTGCAGGAGGAGAATGGTAACGTAACGGTTTTGGTTGTCCCAAAAAAGGATGAAAAAAACAAGGAAAAAACAGTCATTGTATATCATAAAATAGAGGCGGAGTTAAACGAAAGAATCGGTGGAGGTGTCTCTGTGCAGATAAAGGAGGTTGATGAGATACCGACCTATGGTGCCGTTCTTCCACCTCTTGTGGTGTCAAGGGTTAAAAAAACCTCGTAGTTATCAATGAGCAGAGCATTTTG
>JAGGZU010000082.1 GCA_021161865.1 Thermoplasmata archaeon | reverse complement strand
CTACCACAGTTTCATGATTGGATGGAGAGTACCCAGTGAAATCGCAGAGATGAAACTCGATGACGTATTCATAGACTCAAAGGGAAGAGGAACCATAACCATAACAGAGACAAAGAAACATAGAGACAAAAGAACAATACTACCGGAGAAATACATTCTAAGCTCCCGGTCTCACAAGTCATTCAAAAACTGGATAGACTACTGGAGACCAAAGGTAGAGAACCAGTATTCAGGGAATGCTCTTTATCTCTGGCCTAATGGTAAACCAGTTACGGTTAGAAAACTCGGACAGAAACTAAGTCAACAAGGGAAAAAGATATGGCCATCTTTTCAACCCTATGATATGCGTCACTGGTGTGCAATAGCTAGACTCATAGAAACCAAAGTAGAAACTGGGGACTATGATCCATACGTTGTCAAAAACTGGTTGGGGCACACAAATATTAAAACAACAGAAAACTACATTCACTATGCAGAGATGTATCACCATCAGTATCCAAAAAGTTGGATCCAAAGTGCCCTCAGATCCCACAAAATATGGAGAGGAAAGCATAAGGGTTTACATAGTAAAGCTTCACCCACTAATTGGCAAAAATGGTCAACTCTCCCTAAATTTTCTCCTGTTGGAGTTGATGGGCCTGCCCGGATTTGAACCGGAGTCCATGGCTCCCAAAGCCACGAGGATCGTCCAAGCTACCCCACAGGCCCACACAAGGGTTTCGTAGGGAGATGGCAGACACATTTAAAAATCTTTATGTAAAAGATTCACCATTCCCCACCCAATGGTTTTCTCAATTCACAAACCAACACATCTAATAGCCTTGCTAATACTGATGTTTGTTTTCGCTGTGTTTTACATCCTCCCTTTTTTCATACTAACCGGTTTAATCCCCGGTAGTGAGACACAACAGCGAGTTACAGAAACATACATAGTTCTTAACTCAGCAGTTACCAGCATCCTGCTTGTAGGAGCATCAATAGTATGGCTAACATTCGTTGACAACATGAGACTTAAAGAGATCCTGTCATACCTAAAACTGACGGGGAGAAACATAGACTCCGCCTTCATATGGGGCTCCGCGGTCTTCATAACAATATTCTTCGCTCAGATAGTTATAGCTCTGTTTCTCTCACTTCTTGGTGTGCACCTTGAAAACCCTGTTGCAAACGAGATTGCTGGTGCTCTCTCAATAGGTTCAATGGTTTTCATAGCAGTTGTCCAATCAACAAGTGAAGAGATATTTTTCAGAGGGTTTCTTTTGGAGAAAATAGGAGGATACTCGGGTTACACCCTCTCCATATTTGCAACCGCTTTCCTTTTTGGGTTGGCACACATAGGATATGGTAGAATATATCCTATAATTATGCCTCTTATCATGGGACTTCTGCTGGGTTATGTTGTGGTTAGAACAAAAAACCTTTTTTCCTCAATAACAGCCCACATAACCTTCAACCTGGTTAGTTTTGCTTTATACGTGATATCTCAATCCATTCAATCGGTAAATCTATAAACAAAATGTTTTATAACATCCTCCGATACTGGTGGAATCATGGATAAGGAGCGAACCTTTGTTATGATTAAACCTGATGCTGTGCAACGTGGGTTGATAGGAGAAATAGTCACTCGTTTCGAGAAAAAAGGTATAAAAATAGTCGGTATGAAGATGATAAAAGTATCAAGGGAACTAGCCGAGAAACACTATGGTGTACACAAAGGGAAACCATTCTTTGAACCAACGGTGAACTACATTGTTTCTTCACCTGTTGTTGCCATGGTATTAGAGGGAGTCAATGTTATAGAGACTGTGCGTAAAATGATGGGAAAAACCGATCCACAAGAAGCTGGACCAGGTACCATAAGAGGCGACTACGGACAATTTATCGGAAGAAACATCATCCATGGTTCAGACAGCAAAGAAACCGCAGAGTTTGAAATCAAACTGTGGTTCAACAAGGAAGAACTTTGTGACTACACACGGATAGATGAGGAGTGGCTTACAGAGTAATATCAAAGATAGTTTAAAATCAAAAACACATTTTTCGCCTATTAACGATGTAAAATTCGATTAAAATAGAAATGCTTATAAATGAGCTTAAAGCTACATCTAAAAAAACCTGAAAAGGAGGTGAGGAAAAGATGAAGATAGGAGCCATATGGAGCATACTATTCGGATTGATCGCTCTGATAGTTGGAGCAGTAATGGCATGGACAACAGCGATAACCCTAACAACGGGTGGCTACATATTCGTAATACTCGGTATCATCGGACTCATCATAGGCATATATGACTACATGCAAAAATAATCCAAAAAAACTCTCTTTTCCCTTTTTTTTATTTTAACAGATAAAACAGAGTTAACACCATTATACCAATAACAACAAAAAATATCCATAGGATATAGGCCACTCTAAACCGGTAAATCCATTTGGCACGCTGCTCAACCGAGCCAAAAAAACGGTTCAGAAAAGGATCATCCTCTATATCCATACTCTCTTCTCTCCATAATGGCTTTAATCCTTTTCCTTCTAAAGAAATCTTCCCTCTCCCTTTCCTCAAGTTGCATCTCAATATATTTCCTTGTAGCCTTCAACTTTGGTATAAGAACGTTCTCTAGCACATTTACTCTCCGTTTAGTCTTCTCAATCTCCCCAGCCAGGGATTGAACCGCTCCATCTATCTCAGCCAACTCAAGAAGCTTAGGTAGAAGTTTTGAAAAAAACATGAATGCATCATCCAATTTTGCACAGGTATCACTTAAACTGTAAAGAGGTTTTGCTTTCAACTCCAACTTCTCAAAGGTTATCTTGGGTACTCTCACACCCATGATGTTCTCAGTGTACATAGACAACTCACTTACACCTTCAATTAGCCCAGCTGCAGCCTTAACCTTTTCAACACCAATGACCATCTGAGCCTCAGTCAACGCTTCAAACGCCCGCCCAAAAAGCTCATCTATCTCCTTTTTCAGCTCATCCCTTCTTTTTATGGACTCAAAAAATTTTTCCACCAAAGCATCCCTTTTATCCTCCAACAGCTTATGCCCCTTCTCAGCTAAAGAAAGACGTCTTCTAATACCCAATAACTCCATCCGCGTTGGTTTTGCAGTCTCAATCCTCTCCTCAGTCATGCCTCACTCTCTTCCCTTTTTTTCTTAGGCAGATATTTCTCAATATACTTTGGATCAATCTTCTTAAGTTCAGACACTGGAAGCATCGAAAACAGCTCCCATCCAATAGACAAAGTTTCTTCTATGGACCGATCTTCATCCTTACGTTGCGAAACAAAACGTTTCTCAAACTCATCAGCGAACCTAAGAAACGCTTTATCCCTATCAGAAAGAGCATCCTCACCAACAATCGAGACAAGATCCCTCAAATCACAACCCTCAGCGTAAGCGGCATACAACTGATCAGAAACACAAGCGTGATCCTCCCGGGTTCTACCCTTACCGATACCCTGAGCCATCAAACGAGAAAGAGATGGAAGAACAGCGATAGGAGGATACACACCTTTGTTATGTAAATCTCTCGCCAACACAATCTGTCCCTCAGTTATGTAACCGGTTAAATCAGGAATAGGATGAGTGATATCATCATCAGGCATACTCAAAATAGGAATCTGCGTGATAGATCCCTTCTTACCCTTTATCCTACCCGCTCTCTCATAAATAGTTGCAAGATCAGTGTACATATACCCTGGGTAACCCCTTCTACCTGGAACCTCCTCCCTGGCTGCGGAGATCTCACGCAACGCCTCAGCATAGTTTGTCATATCAGTCAAAATAACAAGCACATGCATATCAAGATCGAACGCAAGATACTCAGCACACGTGAGAGCCATCTTTGGAAGAATGATACGTTCAATAGCAGGGTCATCAGCGAGATTCAAAAATATGACAGTCCTCTCCAAGGCACCAGTCTCCTCAAAACTCCTTATAAAAAAGTTTGCTTCCTCCTCAGTAATACCCATAGCGCAAAAAACCACAGCGAACTCCTCACCTTTACCCTTGACCTTAGCCTGCCTTGCTATCTGGGCAGTAAGCTCATTATGCGGAAGCCCAGAACCAGAAAAAACAGGAAGCTTCTGCCCTCTAACCAAAGTGTTCAAACCATCAATCGCAGAAACACCGGTTTCTATAAACTCCCTTGGATACTCCCTTGCATCAGGGTTAATAGGTTGCCCGTTAATATCAAGCCTTTTCTCAGGTATAATGGGAGGCATACCATCCCTTGGTTCACCTGTACCACTAAAAATTCTACCAAGCATATCCTTTGACACACCAAGCTTCATGGTTTCACCGGTAAACCTAACAGAGGTGAACCTTGTATCCAAACCTCTTGTCCCTTCAAACACTTGAACAACAGCCTTGTCCTCATAAACCTCCAGTACTTGACCGGTTCGCTCCTCACCTGAAGAGGTTTTTATCTTGACAACCTCATTATAAGCTACACCCTTTATCCCCTCAACAATCATAAGAGGACCAGTGACCTCAGACACATAACTGTACTCAACACCCTCATGACCCATTACCTGACACCTCCTTCAACAAAGAACCCAACTCCTTATCAATGCCAACCTCAATCTTTTTAAACTCCTCCTCAAAACGGTCATTCGGCACAGTAGCCATCCTCACCAAACTCTCCATACTTTTCAACTTTATGATGTCATCAATATGTACACCCTTCCCCACAGCGTCCAATATCTTGTCAGAAAACCCCAGCATTATACGAAGCATCTCATACTGTTTTTTCTCAGGACAAAAGGTGTCAACCTCATGAAAGGCACCCTGCTGAAGGAACCCTTCTCTAATCAAACGAGCACTCTCCAAAACCGCTCTCTCATGCTGCGGAAGAGCATCAGGTCCAACAAGCTTCACAATCTCCTGAAGCTCAGCCTCCTTCTGCAACAAAGCCATCGCCTTATTCCTCAAACCCAACCAGTTTTTACCGATCTTCTCCCAAAAACCCTTCACATCATCAACATAAAGAGAATAAGATCGAAGCCAATGAATAGCTGGAAAATGACGTCGATCCGCAAGATCAGCATCCAAAGCCCAAAAAACCTTCACAATCCTAAGAGTGTTCTGAGCAACAGGTTCAGAGAAATCGCCACCAGGTGGAGACACAGCACCCATAACAGAAATGGAACCCTCTCTCCTCTTAGAACCAAGTGTTTGAACCCTGCCAGCTCTCTCATAAAACTCTGCTAAACGTGACGCAAGATAAGCAGGGTAACCCTCCTCACCAGGCATCTCCTCAAGTCTACCGGAAATCTCACGCATAGCCTCAGCCCACCTGCTAGTAGAATCAGCCATAAGTGCAGTATCATACCCCATATCCCTATAGTACTCCGCCAAAGTAATACCTGTATAAACACTGGCATCTCTGGCTGCAACAGGCATATTAGATGTATTGGCTATAAGCACGGTTCTCTCCATCAAAGGCTTACCACTCCTTGGGTCCTTAAGTTCAGGGAACTCCCTCAGCACATCGGTCATCTCATTACCACGTTCACCACAACCAATATAAACAACAATCTGAGCATCACTCCATTTCGCAAGCTGATGAAGAGTAACGGTTTTACCGGTTCCAAAACCCCCAGGTATAGCAGCGGTACCGCCCTTCGCAATAGGAAAAAAGGTGTCAATAACACGTTGACCACTAATCAAAGGAACAGTTGGATCCAACCTTTTAATGTAAGGTCTACCCTTCCTAACAGGCCACCTTTGTATCATCTGAATATCCATTTTACCCTCAGTTGTCTTCACAGTCGCAACCTTATCCAAAACCGTGTAATCCCCCTCGTCAACAACATCCTCAACTACACCCTCAACACCGGGAGGAACCATGATCTTGTGAACAATAAGAGAGGTCTCCTTCACCTCACCAACAACATCCCCAGCGACAACCCTATCACCTTTCTTAACAGACGGTTTAAACCTCCACTTTTTTTCGCGATCAAGAGAAGGAATCTCCACACCCCTAGTTATGAAGTCACCAGTGGCCTGCTTAATCTGTGGAAGAGGCCTCTGAATACCATCATAGATGCTGGTTAAAAGGCCGGGTCCAAGCTCAACCAAAAGAGGAGCACCAGTTGAAACAACCTTCTCCCCGGGTTTCAACCCAGAGGTTTCCTCATAAACCTGAATGGTTGCAACATCCTCATTCAACCTAATGATCTCACCGATAAGGTTCTCATCGCCAACTCTAACAACATCATACATCTTTGATCCTCTCATGTTCTTTGCTTCAATAACTGGACCAGAGATCTTAACGATCCTTCCCTCTACATTTGAATCCATATCCTTCTCCTCCATCACAAAGCCTTCCTCTCAATATCCACACCAACAGCACGTTTAATCAAAAGAGAAATATGATCCATATGCTCAGGTTTACCCTTCTCTTTACCAGGGATTTCAACAACTATAGGAAAATCCTTCTGCTGAAGAAGGTACTCCTTTATCTCCCTTGATATATAATCAGCTATGTTTTCCGTTACAAAAAGCACACCAACATCATCCCGCATTGTAACCTCATTAAACAGCTCCCTTATATTATCCTCAGGCACATAAACCTCGTGAACACCGGCAAGCTTAAGCCCTACAGCAGTGTCCTCATCACAAATTGCTGCTATCTTCATATCTAACCCTCCAATATCAAAAGTGTTTTAATCCTTTCAACCCCCAATTTTTCTTCAACTCCTTTAACAATAACTTTAAGGTTCCTAATCTCAAACTCCTTAGCCACTATAAACCTAAGCAAAGGGCCAAACAACGGGAAATTTTTAATAGAAAGGTTTTCAACCACTTTAAGCAACGACTCGTCAAGCGCGTTCTCAAAAGGTTGAACACCCTCTTTTTCACCGTGTTTCTCCAATTCCTTCTTTAAAAAAGGAAAATAAAAGGTTCCTTGAAGAGAAGAAACCACATCCTTTAAGTCATTCAACCTTGCCAGTTCCTTGAACTTCCACCATGCAATCTCCTTGCCTTCGCCAACAAAAAGATTCTCGCACTCCTCTGCACTATAACCTAAACGTTTGGCTCTTAAAACATTCTTAATATTCTTTATATCAATGAGACGTAAAACAAACTCGTCCCTGACACCTTTCGCTTCCCTTGGCACCTCAGCGGATCTAAGCCCCCCTATATAGGATTTATCCACTGCGGCATCAAGTTTAAGTAAATCCTTTCCACCACTTTTTAAAACCTCAACAACTCCCTCATCAAAACCTCTCTCCCTCAACACAGAAGGGAGTTCATCAACAGAAACCGATTTTATGACCTCCAAAGTTTTTCTGGTCTCCGGGAAAACGGTTGAAGCGCTTTTAAGCTCCTCACCCAGCACCTTAGATTTTAAAGCAAGTTTAACACTCAGACCATCCAAAAGTTTAAGATACGCATCATAAAAACCTCTCAGCTTCTTTGGGCTATCCTTCTGAACCATTCTAAGGGTTTCAACAAAATGTTCATCAAGGGAGCTCTGAATCTCAGAGGCTGTTAAACCCTCAACATTATAGTCCTTATACACGTTAAGGCTGCTTTTAAAAGAGTTTATTGATTTACACTCCAAAAACTGACTCAACTCCTTCTCCCTTACAAAAGGGTTACCAATGGCTTGAACCCTTGCAGAGGGATATGCAAACTTGAAGTAGGGAGTAACCTTCCACGTCATTACCCCAGCGGTCACTCCAACAAGCAAGGCTGCAACAGGCCACAGCAGAGAGTTATCAAACAACCCAGGCATCTCCTCTACATCTCCATGAACAACAAACCACCCACTCTCTCTCTAATCTCACTCTCCATCCTCTTCAACATACCCTCAAAGGTGTTATCAATAGTCACTCTACCATCCTTTGATTTCACAACTACGCCACCAGTTGCCTTAACCATCTCATCACTCACAGACAAACCCAACTCCTTAGCTAACCTTTTATCCTCCTCTCTTGAAGGCAATATGACACAGTTTTTTCCTACCTCCTTAATACTTTTCTCCACCAATGGTTTAACGAAACCAACATACTCCTTACCAGATAGTTTTCTAAACCTCTCCATGGCCTTACTGAAACACTCGTTAATAATCTCCTCTTTCTTTTTCAACACATCCATTCTAACCTCATGTTGAACCCTTGAAAGCTCAGAACGCCTCAAGTTTTCAAACTCTCTTTCTGCACGCTGCAACAGCAAAGAACCCTCCTTCTCAGCTTCCTTCTCAGCTTCCTTTATCTTTTTTTCAACCTCAGCCTTAGCTTCTCCTATTATCCTATCTATCTCTCGATTTGCATCCTCCTCTATCTGAGCTACCAGTTTATCAAGCGACATATACTTCCCTGCTCACAATAAACCCAAACCAGTCATCAACAGTATAGCAACCAGTAGACCAAAGATGGCTATAGTCTCAGGCATAACCGTGAAAATTATGCCTCTTGCTGCTACCTCAGGGTTTCTTCCCACGGCAGATATGGATGCAGAGGCAACCATTCCCTGATTTATAGCAGACACACCGGTTAAACCAACAGCCAATCCAATCCATATAGCACCAAGACCAAGAGAGGCGTTGGTTAAATCAACACGTGCAGCGCCACCAAGCAAACCAGCACCCATCATCAGCAGAATCGCTGTCAACAAACCATACACAGACTGAGTCATAGGAAGCACCTGAAGAACAAGGGTTCTACCAAACAACTCAGGTTTCTCAGCAGTAACAGCAACAGCTGAACTACCAGCCAAAGCCAAACCTATGGCTGAGGATATCCCCGCTATAGCAACGGCGAGCATACAACCGATCATAATGTTTGCCTGTGTCTCACCGGCGTTACCGGTTTCCATATCAGCAGATGCTACTCCTGTTGTCATCAGCAGCGTCAACAGCATCAACCCAAACAACAGTGTTTTCCTTTTCATCTCAACATTCCTCCATACTCATATTTATTTTACTTCCTCCGTATACCTTCTTTTAACACTAAACGGAACAAACTCTTTACCGCCACCCTCATAAAATCTGTTGAAAAACTCAACATACTGAAGACGAAGCGAATGAATCGCTGCACCAAGGGATTGAATCAAAAGATTGGCTAAATGAGCAAAGATCAGAACAAGAAACAGTAAAACAATACCAACAAAAGGTATTATCTTAGGCATAAGTTGCGCGACAATATTAAAAGCAAGGGCCATACCAGAAGTAGCTAAACCAAGGGCAAGCAGACGAGCATAAGAAAGCCAATCCCCAACAAAACCAGTGAGTTCAAAAAAACCCATCGGGCCATGGTTGACAAAAAGAGCAATCAAACCGATGGCTGTAAAAACAACAGAAACCACAAACAAAGGTGTTGAAAGACTCCAAATGTGAAGCATCTTCTCCCCAACCAACGCCCCGCCACCAATCTCCAACATAAACCAAGGTATCTGCTCCCTAAAAATCCTTTTTGAATCCCCTCTCTTATAATTCTGATACATGGCAAGCACAAAACCAAGGTTAAGATGAATAAGACCAATCAACAAAGCTATGACCAAAATAAGAAGGGGCTTATGAAGGGCATCCAATGGCAGAGAAAAACCCATCACATTCACATGATAAAGCAAAGCATTCTCGTCACCATAAACGAAACGAGGAACAAAATCACCGAAGAAACTGTTGAAAAGGAAACCAAAAAACATGGTCCAAAAACCAAAAAGCAAACCAACAATAGACCAAGACTTAACAAAAGAGCTAACCTTGCCCAGTTTAAACCAAGCAACGAGAGACAACAAAAAGATTACACTACCATAACCTGCATCGCCAAGCATCATACCAAACAACAAAGGAAACCACAACACAAGAAACGGTGTAGGGTTAATCTCATTGTACCGAGGTGTACTGAAAAGAAAGAGTATGGATTTAAAAGGTTCCATCCAACGAGGCATCTCAAGATAAACTGGTGGTTCAACTGGGTTGGATGATGGTGAGCTAACATTGTAAATCACACTCTCACCAGTAACATCTTTAAGAAGAGACTCAAGAGCACCACTGTTTTTTTCAAGAACCCAACCTTCGACAACATAGGTTGCGCTGGTTTTACCAAAAGCAGAGGAAACCTCCCTTCTAATTCTCTCTATCTGAATCTCCTCCCGTTTAACGAGCAAAACATTCAAATGTTTCTCAGCGAGTTTACGAAGTCCACTCTTAAGATTCTTTAACTCCTTCACCAAATCGGTTCTCTCCCTCTGCAGACTCCTATAAATCTCCAACGGAGAACCCTTAAGAGGAAAAAAATGAAGGTCGTTCACATACTTTTGCCAAACCACATCCAACTTTTCCTTCTGTGAGATATGGCAGACAGCGACAACACTCCACAACTTCTCCTTCTTTTTTGCTCCAACCCTCGAATAACCCAGCAGTCCATCTAGGGACTCAACCTCCTTTTTAACAGTTTCAACATCAGAGGTCAAACCCGCCTTAACCGTAACATATTCAGACTCCTTTATATAAGATAAGTCGAAATCGAAGCTGAGGAAATAGGAGAGGTTTTTAAGGTTTTCATCTATATCATCGATACGGTTTTTAACCTCTTCCACACCCTTGTCGAGTGACAAAACCTTCTCCTCAAGTTTTTCAAGAAGAGAGTCAACCTCTCTATAAAGAACGTTTAATCTTTTTCTTTTAACGACTTCTTTCTTGAATGTTTGAGGTGAAAAAAAGCTCTTCAAACCTCTTCTCGACGGAAGATACTTTTTAAGCGTTCCTACAAGGTTTGAAAGCCTGTTTTCATAGGTTAAACAGGTGTTCGCCTCCGGATTTGGTGAACCCGCTTCAACCTCCTCAAGTAAATCAGGGTCCTCCCTGGTAACATCTATAATCTGCATTAAACCGGATTCATGAAGTGATTCAACAACCTTCTCCAATGAAGACTGATGAATGATGAACGAAACTTTTTTCATTGGAGCTGGAAACAGCATGATTTAATCTCTCCCACCAACCATTTTTACAATTAAATCAACCGCCTTCTCCACACGCGGTTTAGCCTTCTCCTCGATTTGAGAGAGCTTTTTTCTCCCTTCATCCCTTATCTTCTTCTGCTCCTTTTTCAACTCCTGCTGCAAAATTAAACGTTTATTGTCAATTTCCTCCTCAACTTTTTTGAGTATTCTTAACCTCTTCTGCCCCGCTTTTTTCTCACCGCCTCTAAGGATTTTTTCCGCCTCTTTTCTCGCCTGTTCAACCCTCTGAACCGCTCTTTTTTCAGCTTTTTTCACCTCTGTTATCTGTTGAGAAAAGGTTGGCATTATTAACCCGCAATAGAGAGGCTATTTATATACTTTTCAGGTACTTTTTTTTATGATATTTTTGATATCCCTAAACTTTTTCTAATTAAGAGGTATTTCAGTATGGCGATACATTTGAAAGCGGTTCTGTTAATTGCGGATGGGTTAGGTGGAAGACCAACCGATTACTATGGTAAAACATGTTTAGAAGCAGCACATACACCAAACATCGATGAGTTAGCTAAAAGAGGTGTCACAGGTTTACTTGACCCAATCAAACCAGGAGTTAGACCAGGTAGCGACACAGCTCACCTCTCTATTTTCGGGTACAACCCGGAGAAGGTTTACACCGGTAGAGGAGTGTTTGAGGCATTGGGCATAGGGATGAACGTAAAAGAAGGAGATGTTTGTTTTAGAACCAACTTTGCAACGGTGGACGAAAAACTAAATGTTTTAGATAGAAGAGCTGGTAGAATCACCGAAGGAGCGAAGGAGTTGGAGAAAGCTCTTCAAAACCTGAAACCTTCTCAACCTGATGTCAAGGTTTTTTTCAAAGCAAGCACTGAACACAGAGGAGCACTTGTTTTAAGAGGAAAAGGTCTCTCTGATGAAATAACGGATGCAGATCCACATAAAACAGGGGTTAAGATGGTTTACGCTAAACCTCTAGTGAGCAATGATTCTGCAATGAGAACCGCAGAGTTGGTTAATGAAATAGTGAAACAGTCATATGATATACTAAAAAATGTGTCTTTGAACAGAAAAAGAGAAGAAGAGGGCAAACCTCCTGCTAACATACTGCTTCTCAGAGGTGCATCGATTAAAACAGAGATTCCATCTTTAAAGGAGTTGTATGGTGTGAAGGGGGTAGCAATTGCAGGTGGTGCACTCTACATTGGTATAGCTAAAGCGTTGGGTTTAGAGACCAAAAAGGCAGAGGGAACAACTGGTGGAGCCGACTCTAAAATAATAAACAAAGCGAAACTTGCTGTTAAGGAACTACGTGATGGAAAAGATTTTGTTTTCATCCACCTGAAGGGTGCCGATTCCTGTGCCCATGATCATGACGCTGAAGCAAAAATCAAATACATCCAAAAAGTGGATGAGGTTGTTGGTTTTTTAATCGAAAACCTTGACTGGGAGGAAACACACCTGGTTTTCACAGGAGACCACACAACACCTATTGTATATGGAGACCACGTTTCAGATCCAGTGCCCATAGTCTTCGTTGGACCAAACGTTACAGCAGATGACGTAGAAGAGTTCAACGAAAAAAGTGTTCTCAAAGGTGGTCTTGGAAGAATCAGTGGGAGAGTCGTACCAATACTCTTCGGATACTGCAACTGGTTGAAAAAATACGGCTCCTAAACCTACATACCCCAAAACCTATCGGTTTTACGTTTTATCTCAACGATCTTATCAAGAACATCCTTCTCATCCAGAGTAAGAACATTCATCTCCATGAGTTTTTTGGCATCACCCTCAGGAATATCGGTGTAAAGAATGTCACCTCCTTTAATTTGCCGGCCAACCGTTACACCCTCAATAGAGATAGCCACCTCCTGACCCTGCAAAGCCTCATCGACACTCCTCTTCTCAGACTGAATACTTCTAATGATTCCAACAGTTTTCCCATCCTCCTTAATTAACTTGGCTCCAGCCTTAATTCTACCTGCAATAACACGAACACCAATAATAGCTGGGTGACTAACACGGAAAACATACTCCGGTAGAAACTTTATCATACCAGGATGAGTAAACTCCTCCCGTCTTGCTCTCTCAATCTCCTCCTTCCTCTTCTGCACCCACTCCTCATACTCCTCCATCAACGTGTAAATAACATCCTCTCTGAACAACTTAACATCCGTTGACTTAAGCTCCTCATCAGCCTCAGGTAACACTCTAACATTAAAACCCATGACAACCCTGTGAAGTGGGTCAGATGCTGCACCACTCTCCACAATATCACGTTTAGCAACATGACCAACCTCAGCCTTCCTTACCTTTATACCTCTATCTCTTGCTTCCTTGGTGATAGCCTCCAAAGAACCAATGGTGTCAGCCTTGATTATTATACCCTCATCATCCAACTCAATGTTCAACTCAGTCTGCTCCCTTATCTCCCTCAGAACATCCTCCAAGTTGTCTTCAGTTACAACACGCAACGGTGAACCAGAAACAACATCATCAAGGTTAGATGCAACAATCTTGATACCACAAGCTGCATGCACCTCCTTAACGCTATCAAATCTCTCTCTAGGATCTCTGATCTCGTCCAAAGGCTTCGGTTTAAGCAACGCCTTAAGCTTTGTTACTACAGGTTCACCACGTGTACCAATAGCTATAGTGTCACTACTCTTCACAACGCCATTGTATATAATAGCATCAACGGTTGTTCCAAGCCCCGTCTCCTCCTTAACCTCAAGAACCGTACCCTTACCAGGACCCTTCTCCACCTTAAGAGACTCCTCAAGGAACCTCTGAGCCAACCCAACAAGAACCATGAGAAGTTCATCGATACCTTCACCGGTTTTCGCTGAAATAGGAACAATAGCAACGTTTTTCTCGAAATCCTTAATGTTTGTGTAAACATCGGCATTAAAACCATTGTCAAACAAAACCCCCACTAGATCATACAGTTTCTCCTCCAAAATATTTCGAGCGGTTGAATGCTGCTGAGCAAGACGCTGTGGATATATGCCAGTGGTTTTTTTCCAACCACTTATCGAGTCTATCTTGTTTGCTGCTACAACAAAAGGGGTTTTGTACTGCTTAAGTATGGTTAGGGATTCATAGGTCTGTGGTTTAAAACCCTCTTTAACATCAACAATCAAAACAGCTATGTCAGCAATGGAGCCACCCCTCTTTCTAAGTGTTGTGAAAGCATGATGGCCTGGGGTGTCAATAAAAAGCAAGCCAGGTAAAGTAAACCTTTTACCACCAAGGAGTTTACCGCAGATGGAGTGAATAGCATCTATGGGAACCTCTGTTGCCCCAATATGTTGCGTGATAGCTCCAGCCTCTCTCGCTGCAACTGCAGAGCCTCTAACGTAATCAAGAAAGGTGGTTTTACCATGATCAACGTGGCCAAGCACACCGACAATAGGTTGCCTCACATAGGATTTAGAGCTCATAACATTCGCCCCTGCTCAGGTAACAAACCAGGGTTTTTTAGCTTTATGGAAACCCAAACCAGTTACAAAATAAAAAAGCATCAGTGATCAGGGGTACAAAAAGAAAAGGTTTTAAAACAACCTGCGTCATTCATCAAAAGCGTTTCCCAGCTCTACTGACTGTCGGGGTGGCTCAGCCTGGTTGGAGCGCTTGACTCATAAGCACAGCATGAGGGTTCGAAAAAACAGGTTTTGCTCCGCTGGGAGATCAAGAGGTCGCGGGTTCAAATCCCGCCCCCGACATAAAAAAACATTGGAGGTCCTTGATATCATCTACGCAAAAGCAGATGGATTTCTGTAGAGCAAGTTGAGTTGGGATGATGAAGATAGAGAGTTCTTATAGGGTTCAAGGGGGGTGCATAAATAAGGAGAAAAATAAATTCAGCTCTCCATCATCCTATAT
>JAGGZU010000030.1 GCA_021161865.1 Thermoplasmata archaeon | reverse complement strand
GGAATGCAATAGATGTTGATGACAGATCTATCTTAGCGGTTCATGTATCCTCCAGTAGAACCTCGTTTGATGCAATATACTTTCTTAAAAAGGTGTTAGAGAAATGCGAAAACAAACCATTGATTCTCGTTGATAAAGATCCTTGGTATAGATTTGCTTTGAAAAGACTTGGGTTGAAGTATAAACACCAAGAGTTTGGAGAGAAATGCCATCGAGTAAGGGTATAACCCGTCTAAATCTAGGTAAAGAACTTCTGGAAGAGATTTTCCTAGCAGAGTATTTTATAGAGGGTGAGGAGTTGTTGTAGTTTAGTGTGCAATCTATACGATCTTCGAAGTGAAAAAAATGTTGACAGCGTCTTTCACTAAATCAAGAGAAAGTAAACTTTTGTTTTAACAGTTGAAGTAGAGTTCATAATCTGCTGAAGTTATCATTCCCATGTACCTCTGCCATTCCTTTTTCTTCTCATCTATTAGTAATGTTATCGCCTCCTTTCCCAGTCCTCTCTTAATGACATCATCTTTTTCAAGTTCTTCCAATGCCTCCATGAGGTTGGTCGGCAAACGCTTTATGTTGTTGTCTTTTATTTCTCTGTTACTCATCTGATACACGTTTTTTTCAGCAGGTTCAAACATGATTTTTTTCTTTATTCCATCAATTCCTGCATGAAGGATAGCCGCATAGAAAAGATAGGGGTTTGCTGCCGGGTCTGCATTCCGTATCTCTATATCAACCTTTTTCTTTGCGGGTATTCTAATCAAAGCACTTCTATTGTAACGTGCCCACACAGTATAAATTGGCGCTTCACAATTTGGTACAAGACGTTTGTATGAGTTGACGGTTGAATTGGACAGCGCTGCTATACTCCTAGCATGTTCAAGGATTCCACCAATGAAGTATCTGGCAGTTTGACTCAGCTTGTACTCATCGTTTTCATCAAGGAATATGTTTCTTCCTTTTCTATAGAGGGTGATGTGAACATGCATGCCGTTGCCTGCATCCTCTAGGAACGGTTTCGGCATAAATGTAACAAGTAGATTATAATTATAGGCATATGTTCTTGCTAAGTATTTGAAGTAGATACAGAAATCTGCAGCGTCTTTAACCGACATTTCCTTAACCTCTATCTCATGCTGATGTCTACCAGCCTCGTGATGATGATATTTTACTTTGTAACCGCTTTCCTGCAGAGATTCTGATAGTGTTCTTCTATAGTCTTTTGCCTCATCCAAAGGAGGAGGAGAAAAGTATCCTCTTTTGTGTTCAGTCCCCCACTTCCATCCCTCATTTTCTTTCAATACATAAAACTCCATTTCAGGGGAAAAGCCAATGTACTCATAGCCCTTCTTTTTTACCTCCTCTACTGCTTTCTGTAAAATGAATCTGGGATCCAGTTTACACGGTTTTAAAGATGTATTGTACATGTTTGCTATAACTCTCGCTTCGTTCTCATGATCGGGAAGTACGAGAAAGGTTGAAGGATCAGGTAAGGCAATCATATCTGATTTGTCGATGTGTGCAACTCCAACTGAATAACCATCAAATGTAACGCCATCTTCCAATACAGTGTCCTCAAGAAATCTATCAGCAGGAATGTGAACAATTCTGAGTCTTCCCATCAGGTCAGTAAAATGAATTTGTATCCAACGTATGTTGTTTTTTTCTATTTTCTCCGCTATACTGTCTAGTTTCATCCAGATTAAATAGGGATTTAATTATAAAATTTTTGTGGAGTAGTTATCTCATTCTGCATGACAGGTGTTTGAATGCATCAAATAGTTTTTGAACGGTTTAGCGTTTCCAGTAACCCATGAGTCTTCTCGTTGTTGGTAACATAGCGTATGATACAATCGGTGACGTACATTTTTTACCTGACAGAAACCAAGCAACCGCTGTGGAGAAACTTGTGCTCTCCAATGGTGGGTGTGCTGGCAATGTTGCTGTAGCAGCAAATAAACTTGGAGTTGAAACCGCTTTGTATTCGGCGGTTGGTAACGATTTCAAGGAATCTGGTTATCTTAAACAATTGGTTGATTTGGGTGTGAATACCTCCTTTCTGCAGTATATTGATGATTTAACCGCCCGTTCCTTTATATTTACGGATAGTGAGGAGAGACAGCAGATATACTATTATCCTGGTGCATCAGCGAGTTTGAGTGATAAAAAGTTTGATTGCAGAGGTTTTTCTCATGTTCATTTTACTGCTGGTGAAATAAGTGTTTATAAGAGTTTGATGAGGAGAGCAGGTGAAGCTGGTTGTGTTGTAAGTTTTGACCCCGGACAGGAGATGTTTCATAGACACATAAGGGATGAAATAATAAGCTGTTTACCCTACGCTTCATATCTTTTTTTCAACGAGTATGAGGCAAGGCATATTCTAAATGAGACAGGGGCTGATGATATTCATGTTTTTTTCTCCGAAAAAACAAAAGCAATTGTTGTAAGCAAGGGTGAAAGAGGTGCCACGCTTTATTTGAGGGATAAAACTGTTGAGGTGCCTGCTGTAAAAACCAGGGTTGTTAAGGATCCAACTGGTGCTGGAGATGCACATAGAGCAGGTTTTTTAGCAGGGATTATTAAAGGTTATTGTGAGGAGGTTGCTTGCAAGGTTGGTGCTGTTGTCTCTTCGTTTGTCATTCAGGAGAAGGGTACTCAGACCTCGCTTCCAACATGGGATGAGATGAAGAGAGTTTATCTACAGTATTTTGGTGAGTTGAAGAAATGATATGCTTATATAGTAGGATTTAATCACTTATATTAGGTTATGAGGCTGTTGGTTCTTAATGTGGATAGGGATGATGACCTTGGGAGAAAGGCTAAGGTTAAAAGCCCTGTAGTGGGTAGGGAAAACAATATAAGGGCTGCTGAGAGACTTGCCCTTGCTGACCCTGAGGACTCTGATGTTAACTCGCTTTTTGCTGCTGTGTCAATATATGATGAACTTAAGGTGGACGGAGAGGATGTCGAGATAGCAACGATTTGTGGTCACATTTCTGTGGGGATAAAATCTGATCGAATCATTGCTCAGCAGCTGGAGGAGGTCCTTGATTTAACCAAGGTAGATGAGGTTATTCTGGTTACTGATGGAGCTGAGGATGAGTATATCCTGCCAATCATTCAGTCAAGGGTTAAGATAAACTCTATTAGGAGAATCACGGTTAAGCAGAGTAGATCCGCGGAGGACACCTACTACAGGATACTTAAAATCCTTGATGATGAAAAGGTAAAGAAACAGTTTGTGCTTCCCTTTGCACTCGTTCTTATAGTATGGTCTCTGTTTGCTCTTTTAAACATGGCATCAGCCGGTTTCAGCGCTATCATTTTAACACTTGGAGCCTACTTGTTTATCCATTCGATGCGATGGGAGAGAAGAATAGCCCAGATTTGGGAGGATATTAAATCCGGTTTTATGACAGGGAGAATGTCTCTTTACACTTCAAGTATCGCTATTCTCATCCTCATTGGAAGCGTATTGTATGCTTATAACCAGGCTAGTTCAATAGTCTCTTCCGATGAACTACAGGCTTGGCATTTCGTTGTTTCATTCATAAAAAATGTTGTATGGGGCATCGTTGGCGCCGGCCTACTAGCAGCCTTCGGCAGGGTTATAGACGTTAAGGTGCGTGAGAAGAGTACACCATGGAAGTACTGGGTTCTACCTTTTTCACTACTCTCCTTTGGTTTCATAGGATCAGCAATCTTTGGTGCATTGGATGAGATGCTCTACAGTAACTTCTCATTTGACTTGTTTCTGAGAACAAGCTTTTTCTGGGTTAACCTACTGCTGGGGATATTGATAGCAGCTGTAGGAGCGATAACCTACCATTACATTAAAGAAATTTTTATGGTTGAGGTTGAGGAGACAACAACTGAGGCAAGCTGATTACATGAATTTTAAGGAATGGAAGCCATTTTACGATGCCATAAGGAAGGATTTTGGTTTTCCATTGATTGAGGATGAAAAGGCGGCTTCCCTGTTAAACGGTTTACTCACTAGGAGAGATACTAAAGCCGCATATGAATATGTTAAAAGTATTATAGCCGGAAGGAATGTAGTGGTCTGCGGTGCAGGACCTTCTCTCCTAGATACATTGAACGAAAATAGGGATGCTGCCGAAGAAGACGTATTGATTGCAGCGGATGGGGCAACCTCCGCCCTGATGAAAAAAGGTTTGCTACCTGATGCTATAGTAACTGATTTGGATGGTTATGTACCTGATCAGTTGAGAGCAAACGAGAGAGGTAGCGTTGTGGTTGTTCATGCCCATGGGGACAACTTCGATGCTCTGAAGGAGTACGTACCTTTGTTCAAAGGCATGGTTCTTGGTACAACACAGTGCAACCCTCTTGGTTACAGAAAACTGTTTAACTTTGGTGGTTTTACAGATGGAGATAGAGCTGTTTTTCTTGCTGAACATATGGGTGCAAAACAGGTTTTTTTGATGGGGTTTGATTTTCATGGCGGCATAGGTAGGTTTTCTTTTCCAGAGAAGAAGAATGTTGACATTAAAAAAAGGAAGTTAATATGGTGCCATAGGTTGCTCTCTCATGTTAAAGGTTGCAAGGTTGTTTTCCTTTAAACCAATGGATTTAAGAGAAGGTTGTTGTATTCACTGTGTGTGAGTGACCTAGAAACCCTACTCCTAGTTGTATTTATAATTGCTGCATACTTCGCTTTGCTTTTTTTGTTTAAAAAACGTGGTTTATTTGACAAGTACAACCTCTCGTTTTATGGCCCTCTGCTGATGTGGAGGACAGAGAAAGGAAAGAGATTGATTAAAAGAATTGCAAGAAGAAAAGGTTTCTGGAGTTGGTTTGGAAGTATTGGTATCATCATCTGTTTTGTCACCATGATACTCATGCTGTGGCTGCTTATCTGGAATGTTTCTCTGCTTCAGCATATTCCCAAGGAGCAGTGGCACAATCTACCCGGGGCAGAGTTGGTCATCGCTATACCAGGTATAAACCCTATTCTACCTCTAGGCTACACGATTCTTGGGTTGGCTGTAGCGATTGTGTTCCATGAATTTTCCCATGGCATCCTTGGTGTTGTTGAAAAAATTAAGATAAAAAGCCTTGGCATTCTTTCCTTTATTTTCCCGGTCGGTGCCTTTGTTGAACCAGATGAAGAGGAGATGAAAAAGCTTAAACCTATGAAGAGGATGAAAATTTTTGCTGCTGGTCCAACCATGAATCTTGTGGTTGCCTTTGTGTGTATACTCTTTATTTCCATGGTTTTTATGCCCTTTGTTCATCCATCAGAGGGAGCCGTAGTGGGCTACATAATAAAGGATAGTCCTGCTGAGAACATTGGGTTGCAAAGCTGGTCAATTATCACGGAGATAAACAATAGCGCCGTTAAGAATGAAAATGATTTTTTTAAAGCAATGAGTGAAACCAAACCTGGTCAAGCCGTTCCAATTGTCTATCATAATTTGGAAGACGTTGTCTACAAAAAAAATGTTACACTTGCCGATAAGTATAATTTTACAAACATGAGTAAAGACAAAGGAGTGGGCTTTCTTGGCGTTGGTGTAACAACCATTCTCAAAGATGACCTCTCTGTTTTTAAAAACCCTTTTAATGGTTTTCCAGATAACTTCCTTTATCGTTTCTATGGAGCGCCGTTTATAGGCTTCTTCACAGGCTATAATCCTTTGGTTGAACCCTACATCCATTACTACAAAATAGGAGGAATCCTCTCGTTTCTACCTTCGAACGTTTTTTGGATGATTGTAAATAGCTTCTACTGGATTTTCTGGTTAAATTTTGCGGTTGGCGTGTTCAATGCTTTGCCTATCGTACCGCTTGATGGTGGTTTTTTGTTTCAAGATGGCGTTGACATACTACTTAGAAGGTTAAAATCAGAAATGTCGCAAAATAAGAGGGAAAAGTTTGTGAAAAACATCTCGCTTTCAATTTCCCTATTTGTTCTGTTTCTGGTTCTTGCCCCATTGCTTTTTAAGTATATAGGTCTGCTTTTTTCTTGAGTAACTCTGCTCCTTTTTCTATGGATATCCTGAATGGGCTTGGGATTTTCATGCCTGCTCGTTTCAACGCCTCTTTTGCTTTTTCAAGGTGCTGAGGATAGGTCTCTATAGTTATTATGGGCTGACCTGGTTTAACCCTAGCGGCTGTACCAACCACCTTTCCATAGGCTTTTCTCATCCCCTGAGAAACCCTGTCTGCTCCGGCTCCTGTAGCCTGTTTGTTTTCTCTGAGAACTATGTGAGGATATACCCGGATTTTTAGATGGTAGTTTGCCGTACCCACCCCTTTCTCCATGACCCTGTTTGCTGAGATACGTGCGGATTCCAGTGCAGAGTGCCTTATATGACATGCCTCATCAACCAAGAGCGATATCTTCATAGGGAACTTCTCTGACTTGTTACCGAGATCAAACTGAGTTATACGAGGGTTTGGAATACCCCCCATATATTCCTTACGGGTCGTTGCTTGACCACGTATCAGCCTGTACATCCGATTCGGTTTTCGTGCCATAGGTCTTCACCAGGGTAAACATCTCGAAATGGTTTGCTGTTTATAACTCTTTCCTATAAGCTGGCGTTTTTTTAATGCCTCATAACCTTTACAATGTTTTTGGTTTTCCTGTAGAAAATCATCAACCACAACCTTTAAAACGGTGTGGGAGTTGGAGGATATATATCAAGGTGATGTGAAGTTATGAGTAAGAAAAAGATCGTGATGCCTGGTGACGTTCTTGCAACAGCTGAGGAACTTACAGCAGGAGACGGAACCTTTGAGGAAGATGGTTTAATAAAGGCGTCAAGACTGGGTGAGTACGTAGTTGACGAAAAGAGTAGAGTAGCTTTGGTTACCCCGTTAACCGATGTACCGACAGTGCTGAAAAATGGAGATGTTGTGCTGGCGGAGGTCAAAAATGTCAAAAATCAGATGGTTATCGTCGATGTGGTTCATGTTATAAACAGAAAAAGGGGTATCGCGGGTAACGTGAATGGGACTATTCGTGTTTCTGAGATAGCAAAGGGCTATGTGAAGGAGGCTGGCACAGAATACAGGACCGGGGATATTATAAAGGCGAAGGTGATTCAAGTTGCTCCTAGTTTACAACTTTCAACAAAAGGTAAAGAGTATGGTGTTATCAGAGCGCTCTGCAGCGTATGCAGATCACCTTTAGAGAAGGTAAATGATTACCTTGAATGTAAACAGTGTGGCAACAGAGAAAGGAGGAAGGTAGCGATAGATTATGGCAAAGGACATCTCAACCTATAGGGAGGTTTTATGATGGAAGTTAAGGTGTTGAATGAAAAGGCTAAGGAATTGGAGATAGAGGTTGATGATAAAAACGAAACTATTTTAAATCCACTTAAGGAAAAACTTCTCCAATATAGCTCTGTAAATTATGTTGAATGCACCAAGGAACATCCTATACTTGGTAAACCTAGGATTTACATCAAGGTTAATGACGGAAAACCAAGGGACATGCTAATTAAAGCCTTGAAGGATTTACAAAAAGAGCTTAAAGGTTTCAGAGAACAGATAGAGAAGAAAAAGTAGTGTCATATGAGGGTTCTTAAGGAAGAAGAATTCGTTGGTATATCTAGGTTCTACACTGAAGGAGAGGGTGTAGGGGGTAAACTACGTTTTATTCCAGAGGATTTTAAGGTAATGGAAACACCTAAGGAGTTGCCGAGGGATGAAAATGGAAATTTTTTGATACTTTCTGTAACAGCAAAAAACTGGGAGACAAACAAGCTTATAAGGGAGCTATCAAAAGCTCTGCATATCTCAAGAAATAGAATAGGTTTTGCTGGCACAAAGGATAAACGTGCTGTGACCACACAGCTGCTGTCAGTATACCGCCCCAACAAGGAGCTACCCGATGTCAATATTAGAGATGTCTCTGTGAAGGTTCTTTACCGTTCAAACAAGGGTTTGGAGATTGGTGACCTTAGTGGCAACAGATTTGAGATAGTTATACGGCTTATAGATGGAGATAAAAAGGGGGTTGAACATAAGGTAAAGGCTCTGGTAGATGAACTACTAACTCTAGGTGGTTTCCCAAACTTTTATGGCATTCAGCGTTTTGGTGTAATAAGACCTGTGACTCATCTTGTTGGTAAACATATAGTTGGAGGAAATCTTGAGAAGGCTGTTGACCTTTATCTAACGTACTTTTCAGAGAGTGAAAGCGAAGAGGAGAAGTATGCAAGGAAAAGGTTTGCCCGAGAGAGAGACGCCAATGAGGCTCTCTCATATTTCCCAAAAAACCTTATTTTTGAAAGAGCTATTTTGAATGAACTTGTTAAGAAACCGGAGGATTATGTTTCTGCATTGAAGGTGCTGCCAAAGAATCTTCTGCTGATGTTCGTGTTTGCCTACCAGTCATACCTGTTCAATCTGATGCTCAGCAGGAGGATAAAAGAGGGTTTACCTATCAATAGTGCGGTTGTAGGTGACCTCATTGCCCCCTTTTCAGGAGGCGAGTATGAGGACAAGTTTATTCCGGTGACAAAACGAAATTTAGACAGGGTGAATAAAGCCATTGGCAAAGGTAAGGCAGCGGTTACCGGTGTTTTAGTTGGTTACAGCACGCCTTTTGCCGATGGAGCTATGGGTGAGATAGAACATGGAGTGGTTGAGGAGGAGGGTTTAGATGAAAGAGAATTTATTATCCCTGAGATACCTTTTTTGTCCTCACCTGGTGGTAGACGTGCTCTCCTTTCACCTTTTTTTGATTTCAAATGGTCCTATGGGGATGATGAGTTGAATGATAAAAAACTGGCGGTAAAGATGTCTTTTACACTTAGAAAAGGATGCTATGCAACCTCTCTACTCAGAGAGTTTATGAAGGCTGAAGACATTAGATGTTATTGAGCCTCTATTAGTACTATATGTCCCTTCTTTTTCTTGAATGTTATTTCGAAGTCATCAAATAGTGGATGTCTTCCAACAAGTACCGGAACATCGTTGCTGTCGACGATGAATACCTCTATGTTTTTGTAAACTATTTTCTGGTCTTCTCTACCTATAACCATGTCAAGGCTTGTTTTTAGCAGTGATGCTGTACCACCAGCAGTTTTCGCGGCATCAGTCTCCTCCATATTTGACCCAAGGTATTGCGCTATTGCCTTTGGTATAACTATGCTGTCACCACCTGAGTCGATGAGTGCTGCAATAATGGGTGTCTCCTTTTCCTTGTAGATAAACTGTATCGGCAGAACAGGGTAGTGAACGTATGGGAAGACATATTTTTTTCTCTGTGACATCGAGGCTGTAAACGAGTTATCCAAATTAAGGTTTTGCATAAAGAGGGTTTTAGTCGAGGAGATGATGTATCCCAGGCTTTACCGGGAGTTTTGCTATCGTCACCTCCTCCTTGGGGTAATCCTCAGCAAGTTTAAGCATATCCTCTAGGTTGTAACTATGGTTTATGACTTTGTCATCAAAAATTAGCACCCATTCTCCCAAGAACTTTTCTACCTCGTCTAGATCGATCATAACGTCTATAAGCTAGAGACTTTCTCCTTATAAACTTTTCCTGCACAGGTGCTGTGTTGTATAACTTAGAAAGACCATAATAAGAAGCCTGTAAAAAGAAGAGCAGATTTTATAGATTCAAAAAAAATCAGAGCGATCAAAAAAGACAGAAATATGTTTTCCATAAAGCAACATATATGATTAGGCAAGCGTCCCTATATAGAAACAATAAGAATTTTCAAACTATAAGCGAACAATCATACAACAGAGCACGGGTTTCAATCTGAAGGAAAAACATCCACCTTCTTCACATTGACAGAAATGATCTTTTTGAGGAAGACGGTAACCCTCTCCTCTGGTCTGTATTTATCTATAGGAATCTTTGGAAAGGTGTGGTTTACTTCATAGATATAATATCCATCTTCTCCATCAATAGAGGCGACATATTTATCGTTACCAATCTGTTTTATTTCAACTCCAGGAAGTTGTTTGAAAGCGTCGAAGAGAGACTCCCCTTTCTCTATTCTAACCGTCGTTTCTTCAGCAAAAGAATCTAACAATATATTAAGCCCCCGGGTATTTGCAGAAAGCAAATGAACATTGCCAATGACCCGCCTCTTGACCAATCCCGCATTTTCAAGAATCTTGGCGTGCCTCGAGACAACAGGAACTGAAATTTTTAATTGCCTAGCTAATTCAGAGAGATGAATCTCCCTACCAAGAAGTTTTTTCATCATCTCTATTCTTGTTTTGCTGCTCAAAGCTCTGAAGACATTTTCGTTACTCATTTGGACAACAAGTATTAGCACATTTGTTAAATTTAAATCTTTCTCTCAGATGTTGCTTTTGGTGGGAGAATGGAAGAAAAAATCATCAAAATAATGCCCATGATGTTTGTAATCACAATTGTTGTTCTGCTATTTGCTGGCTGCATCTCCAATGAAGAAATGCAGAAGAAAGGAGGCAACATAGTTAAAAATGTGAGCATGGAAATATATGGACAAAACTGGACAATTTCCTACACAAACATAACCACAGCCAACACAACTGTTTATGCTTTACTTCTTGAATGTGCAAGCTACTACGACTTCGCTGTTAAAGCCACTTATTGGGGAAGCTATGACTCTATACTTATCGATTCAATAAACGGCACAGAGAATGGAGAAAATGGCCACTACTGGCAGTACTATGTAAATGGCACTTTAGCTAATGTTGGCTGTGATAAATACGTTTTACATGATAATGATATTGTAGAATGGAAATTTGAGCAACCTGCATGGCCTTAAGATTCTCGATATGTGATATTCAACATCAAAACACAAAAAAACTACTGATTCTAAAAAGGAGATAAAAATGTTCAAAAAAATAAGGAAAAGAGATGGCAGATTAGAGAAATTCGATTCTGAAAGAATTACTAACGCCATCGCAAAAGCTGGCGAAGCAACCGGTGAATTTGATAGAGAAATTGCTAAAAAACTCACTCTTAGAGTATTGAATTTAGCTCAGCAGACAATAAAAGACGAGATACCAACCGTAGAAGAAATCCAAGATATTGTAGAAGATGTATTAATAGAGTCTCCATTTCGCAAAACTGCAAAAGCATATATCATATATCGGGATCAACATGCAAAGATTAGAGAGATTACAACAAATGCAAATATAGATTTAGTAGACCAGTATTTAGGAAAAACAGATTGGGAAGTAAATGAAAACAGCAACATGTCTTTTTCGTTACAAGGACTGAATAATTACATTTCTTCCCAAATAAGCAAAGTATACTGGCTAAATAAGATATACCCGCCAGAAATAAGAAAAGCATACATTGACGGTGATTTTCATATTCATGATTTAGGGATACTATCAGTCTATTGTGTTGGATGGGATCTTGAGGACTTGTTGCTGAAGGGATTTACAGGCGTTCCTGGGAAGGTAGAGAGCAAACCTGCAAAACACTTTAGAAGTGCAT
>JAGGZU010000085.1 GCA_021161865.1 Thermoplasmata archaeon | reverse complement strand
TTGCTGTAATTTCCTTAAAAACGGGGTAAAAAACACTGGCTTTATCATAAAGTTCTGTTAAATAGGGGAGTTGAAGGTTCTCAGCTATCTCATAATCCACCATAAGCACAACTAAACCACCGCCATCTCTCCTCATGCGTTTTATAGAATCTGATGTGATAGATTGAGCGGCTATTATAAGATCTGTTTCACCCTCTCTTTTATCATCATCGTAGATTAGTACGAACCTTCCATGTCTAAGCTGTTCCATCGCCTCTTTTATCTTAGAAATGACTTCACCCCGTCTACCGTGATAAAACAGGTTTTAATAAATATTGAGTTACTACCCAAAAATGAGTTAATTGTTTTTGTATTTCAAAGCATAATACCTTGTCACATAACCAGCTATCTTATTCCTTAAACCCTTACTCGTAATATCTGTAAGCTCCTCAACCTTCTTCTTATTATGCTCAAAATCATCACTAAACTGATCCTTGAACAGCTCGACCAGCTCTATCGCAGTGTTCTTAATATTCGTCTGCCTGATATTTCCCACAGCTTATCACCTTTAACGCGAGAAGAGGGAATACCTTTTTCTTATAAAAGCCTATCTCCATATTGAGCCAATGATAACGTTAATCGGAACAGGACACGTGTTCAACCTAAAAAACAAGATAGAACAGATCATACATGAAAAAAACCCAGATATAGTGTGCGTAGAACTCGACAAAAAAAGATACAACGCACTACTACTCCAGCAGAAACAAAACCATCAAAAAAACAACACGCCACAGCCGTTCATATACCGATTACTTGCTAAATTCCAGGACAACGCAGCAAAATGGTATGGTGTACATGCAGGAGATGAAATGCTTACAGCAATACAAACCGCTGAACAGATGAACATACCTGTTGAACTCATAGACATGGACGCCCAGGTGCTCTTCAAAAAAATGCTAAAAACCATGCCGACAAGAGAAAAAATAAGGCTAATACTGAGCAGCATAGGAAGCCTATTTGCAACAAAAAACCTGGTGGAAAAGGAGATGAAAAAACTACAGGACAACTACGAAGAACTCATGAATGAAATCGGTAAAAAGTTTCCGACAATAAAAAATATACTCATAGACAGAAGAAACGAGTACATGGTGAAACGTCTACAGAAGTTAACAGAAAACTACAGTAACATCATAGTCATAGTTGGCGATGGACACGTTCAGGGGATGAAAAAACTAATTGAATCAAAAAACATTGAAGTACAAACGGTTAGACTAAAGGACCTCACCAAAAATAAAAACGGTAATAAAAAAGAAGGAGATACAGTAAGCTTCACCGTGACATACACAACACCCTAAATGGGCCCGTAGCCTAGCATGGATAGGGCGACAGCCTCCTAACAAAGGGGTTACACCCCTTTCGAAACCCCAGAAGGGATTTCATCCCTTTCAAAACCCTCCTGGTAAAAACTTGAGAAAGGAAAAGGGTCAAGGGAGAAACGTAGTTTCTCCTTGGGGGAGAGCTGTAGATCGCGGGTTCGAATCCCGCCGGGTCCGTCAATTTCCCCTCCTGTTGGCAATCTTAACGAAAGGGGTTTTTGACCGTTTGTTAAGATTTTAGGGTCTTTTTCTTGGCTCGACCTGTTTTCCCTTTCCATAATTGAACGCATACGTTTGCTGTTCTTATGGAATTTAAGGACAGCTCGCAGCCAATCATAAGGATCCCTTCTGTAATAATTCTCCGCGTATTTTATGTAAGCTTCTGTTGTCTTTTCGTACTTATGTCCTAAAGCATTCTTTACTGTCCTGGTATCCCATTTCTTAGTTTCTATCTTAGTTCTGATAAGCCTAGCTATTGCATTCCAATCCCGCATTATCTTTGGTTTAAAATCTTTCCAGACTGGTTTAACGAAAGATGCTAGATACACCCTTAGAGCATCCTCACTTGGGAAAGGTTTACCATTCTTCCGCAGGAAAAGGGTATCTCCAGAGAAGCTATTTGCTACCCTTGGTCTCCATATTTCTATAAAGTTTTTAAGACTGTTTTGTTGCCGTCTACATAATACGTCTTCTTCTATCCACACCTGTCTTTCCCGGTATTTCTTTTTTTGTTCAGTTATCAAAATGTAGCCATCTTCTAGCTTAACGTCGTCTACCTTTATTGTGATTAACTCCTCAGGTCTCACTCCACTTTGAAAACCAACTGTTAACAGTGTTCTTATCAGAGCATTCTCATATCTATCGTTGGTATACCAATAGTGAATTAACTTGTTTACCACTATCGGTCTTGGGACTATTTTAACCTCTGGCTCTGGTGGACTGGGTGGACTCCAACCCCAATAACTTATATCGATACCGAATGCTTGGCTAAATGTTTTCACTGTTTTCCATAGGTTATTGAGCTGAGTGTATCCGTAGTTTGGTTTTCCTATCTCAGCCTGTTTTTCCCTGTATTCTACCGTTTGCCTGTAGATTAGTTGATTTAGTATCTGTTCTGGCTCAAATTTAAGCCAATCAACAGGATAAATCGGGTGGTTTGCCATACTTCGAGCATGTCTTATCCTTATCTGAATAGTTTTAGGACTGCGGTTTTTAATGTTAACCCACCAGTTGAATATAGCGTTGTATAGTTCCTCATGGGATTCATATTTTGAACGGTCCACATGCAAAGGGATCAATAGCTTACTATTATCAATACGCGGTTTATTTAATGCGTCTATATTATAATCGTTCCTTGTTACATATCTTAACTCCTCCATAACTCTTCCATTCCATTCCCTTAACTTTCCAGTTCTCTTGCCTCCAACCTTTAAAACATTCTTCCATTCTTGTTTATCACCTCCTGTCCCATTTTCTGAGACAGAAGATGATTGATTCTCTGTATATAAAAAATGTTCTGTATAAGGTGAATTGGAAAAAACTTCTTTATTATCGATGTCACGCAAACTTTTTATATTCTCAGTATCTTCCATTATATACACCGTAAGGAAGGGTGGCAATAGCTGGTTGGCAGACCTATTTATTGCCACTCTTCATAATACTCATTTTTCTATCTTAAGTTAGCATTTATATGATACAATATGCATGCATTTATTAAGATTGGCGTCATATAATCAGCTTAGAATTTCACCATACAAATAAGATTTCAGCATGTTTTCGATAAAAGCTGATCTCGATACCAAACCACGTATCCTCTCGATGTCTTCGTACAAACCAGCTTCCAAACATATAGAAACCACTTTTTTCATAAAACACCCCCTAACCATCTTTCTCAACATATTTCTTCAAAATATCGATATCTAACCTCTTTCTATGGAGTTTTAACATTTCATCAACTATAGACTAGTGGAGTGCCCGAATCAGAAATGCTTAAGT
>JAGGZU010000095.1 GCA_021161865.1 Thermoplasmata archaeon | reverse complement strand
ATTCAAATCCTTACTCTTATGACCATGCGTAAAAAAGTAATCCCTTTCCACGAACTCATCATAAACCTTTATACCATACTTCCTTGTCATCCGGGTTATAAAAGTGTCATGGTTTCCCCGCACGACAACGACCTCCTTGAAAAACCTCAGCATCTCCTCAAAAAAATCAGAGACCTCCTTATATTCATGGTAACCCGTTTCAGAGAACTCGTGTTTAACATCACCCAATATTAAAAGTCTACTGGCACTTTTTTTCTCCAAAATCCTTTTAACCATTGCAACACTTTTTTTAAACTGAACCCTTGGAACAAAAACACCATGCTCTGCAGAAATCAACTCATAACCAAGATGAAGATCAGCAATCACCAAAACATCGATATCATCTAAATAAAGAGCTGGAAAACCATCAACCGCATAAACATCCCCAAAAACCCTCACGTTATCTCCCTCATGATCCTCTCATGCAACTCCATAAGCCTCTCCCTTCTATCCCTCATAAGCACAACATCTGCTTCACCAAGAAGCACAAGACCATGAGCAAAAGGCGAAGGACTCCCAGTTTCTATCGCATCATAAACAATCTTTCCCTCCTTCAAACCCTTTAAAACCTTCTCAGCCTTCTCAACATCCATCAAATCCTCAA
The DNA here is from genome assembly GCA_021161865.1 of Thermoplasmata archaeon. Classification (GTDB taxonomy): domain Archaea; phylum Thermoplasmatota; class E2; order DHVEG-1; family B18-G2; genus B91-G9. Next base: position 6,492 of record JAGGZU010000095.1, on the reverse strand, counting down.
GAATCTCCCTATACGTCTCCTCAATAATCGGAAAAGAAGGATCAATCTCCTCACAGACCCTGATGAGCCTCTCAGCACCAACCTGCTGCTTCCTAACACTTATCTTATGCCCCTTATAGTTCCGGAGAATCAAAAAACTCCTAGCCGCACAATGTCTGAAACGACGTTTCATCAACTCGGTTCTACGGATATTGTCGCGAAGAAGCGTTCCTATATCAACAGAAAACACCTCGTTAAACAACTCATCCACATCAAACCTTTTATCCTTAGACAAAATAAGAGAAAAACCATTATCGTTAACAGTAACACCAACATCTAAATGAAGTTTTTTACCCAAAACTATCGCAAAAACCCTGGAAAGAGCATCATTCACCCTTCTTCCAAACAAGGAATGAAAAACCAACAACCTCCTACCCTTCAAATCCCAGGTTTTCTCCACCACCACCCTCTTATCATTTGGGATCACACCCGCATACTTATACTGCATGATAAAATAATCCTTTATCACCTTCTCAGCACGCTCATCAGCAGGTAACCTAGAAACAAGGCCATCTATACTCTTTTTCTTACTAAGTCTGCCCTCTATTTTTCTTCTAAATCCACCTATTTCGACAGCAAGATCATAACTAAGAGGCAGCATCTCAGAAAACCATGCAGGAATAGTAGGAGTCTCATCCTTCAACTCATCAACATAACAACGCATACCCCTAGCGTACCTGAACCTATAAGTGCTTCCACCGAGAACAAAAACATCATTACGTCTAAGCCTTTCAAGGAAATCCTCCTCAATACTCCCTACATACCTCTTAGGTTTCATTGTGTAAACATCAACCTTCACCTCATCAGGAATAGTCCCCATATTCAAATAGTAAATAACCTTAGTGTACCTTCCTCTTCTACCAAAAACACCATCCTCTTCATCAAACCAGATCTTCCCATAGATACTTCTATCCTGAAGATCAGCGTAATGCCCAGCGAGATAATGCAACACAGAGACAAAGTTTTCGTATCTAAGAGAATGGTAACAGTAACTACTCCTCACAACATCAAAAGCCTCCTTAACATCCCACTTCCTATTCAACGCCATACCAACAACATGCTGAGCAAGAACATCAAGACAGTTACATGGTATATGCACCCTGTCAAGCCTTCTTTTTTTAACACATTCAAGCATAACCCCGCATTCAACGAGATCATCCCTGTCCATACCAATGATTACACCCTTAGCGGTGTCCTCCAAACCATGACCACTCCTCCCAATCCTCTGTACACACCTTGAGACAGACTTAGGCGATCCAATCTGCACAACAACATCAATATAACCAATATCTATACCAAGCTCAAGACTCGTAGAAGAAACAACAACCCTAAGCTTACCCTCCTTAAGCCTGTTTTCCACATCCCAACGTATACCCCGTGACAAAGAACCATGATGAGCAGCTATACTTTCCTCTGGAAACCTACCGGACTGTTTCAAATGATGCACCACCCTCTCAGTACCAGACCTCGTATTAGTAAAAACAAGAGTAGTATGATGCTCCTCAATAATACGCTCCAACTCCTTGTACATAAGCTGATTAAGCTCATCAGCATCCGTGTAAACAATATCCTCCGTTGGACAAACAAGTTTAAGGTCAAAGGGTTTAAACCAAGAGACATCAACCACCGTACAACTCCTTGACTTACCGTTCTCATAGCCGACAAGAAACCTCGCCACCTCCTCCAAAGGATGAAGAGTTGCCCCCAACCCAATCCTAACAAAACCATCCTCAACCATATGCTGAAGTCTTTCAATCGTTAAACTCAAATGTGTACCACGTTTACTCGAAGCAAGCTCATGAATCTCATCCACAACAAGCCACTGTGCACCTTTAATCTTCTCCACAAACCTAAGGGAGTTAAGAGTTATAGCCAGACTCTCAGGGGTTGTGATAAGGATATGCGGTGGTTTCCTAAGCTGCTTCTGTTTCTCATAGGAAGAAACGTCACCTGTTCTTATACCAACCCTTATCTCATCCACCTCACCCTTGAACTTCCTGCTGATTTCACCAAGAGGCACCAACAAGTTTTTATAGACATCATTATCCAATGCCCTGAGAGGACTAATATATATACAGTAAACCTTGTCCTCAAGCTTATGCTCCTTACTTAACCTAAACAACTCGCTTAACACCACCATAAAAGCAGAGAAGGTTTTTCCTGAACCTGTTGGAGCAGTAATAAGTACATTCTTTTTCATAGAAACAAGTTTAAAAGAGTAACGCTGCGGAGGAGTAAGGGTTTTAAACCTGCTTTTAAACCATTCTCTAACATCATCATCCAAGCAAGCCAGCGACTCCTCCTCAGACCAAGGTTTTCTAACAAACGTTATCCCCATTTCGCGCAACAAAAAACATACAAGAGTATATAAGATATGTGTCGCGGTGAATATCTTTAAACCGTCCACTTCATTCCCATGTAAACCATGAAATGTAAAATATGTGGAAAAGAAGCAACGGTATACCTCAACTATCCAAGGATGCGTTTATGCAAAGAACATTTCATTGCTTACTTTGAACGAAAGATAGAGAGGACGATAAAAAAATACAAGATGGTTTCACCTGAAGAAAACATTCTAATAGCCTTCAGTGGAGGAAAAGACTCTGCAGCGGTTGCACACGTTTTCAAAAAACTTGGTTACAGCATAACAGGTTTACACATAAACCTAGGTATAGGAGAGTATTCTAACAAAAGCGAGGAATATGCTAAAAAACAGAGTAAACAAATTGGGTTGAGACTCAAGGTAGTGGATTTAAGAAAAATACTTGGAAAGGGAGTTGGGGAAGCCAAAGGGAGTAGACCAACCTGCTCAGTATGCGGCACAACCAAACGATACATACTCAACAGGTTTGCCTACGAAAAAGGTTTCGATGTGGTTGCAACTGGACACAACCTTGATGATGAAACCGCTTTTGTCTTTAACAACCTCTTGCATTGGAATACAGAATACCTAGCGAAACAAGGACCTTACTTACCAGGTGAAAACAAGTTTGTTAAAAAAATCAAACCACTCTACGAGACCATGGAATACGAGATCTCTGAGTACGTCAAAAACCTGGGTTACACGTATATAACAGGTAAATGCCCGCTTTCCAGTGGAGCAACCATACTGAAATATAAAAAAATCTTGGATGAAATGGAACAAAAAGGACCTGGAACGAAGATAAACTTCATCAAAGGTTTCTTGAAGAAAAAACATTTATTTGAGGTTGAAATACAACGGAGTTCTCCTAAAGAGTGTAATATATGTGGTATGCCATCATTGGGTGAAAAATGTGCTTTCTGTAAAATATGGCACCTTGAAAAACCGGTTAAACTCTAAAAAACGGGGTTAACAAACTGATAATTTCAAAATAGTTATAAAAAAAGATGTTATTCCTCAGTTGGAGGTTTAACCTATGACAGAAGAGTTTTGGGATAGCAAAATAGAAACAATGTCTTTAGATGAACTGAAGAAACTGCAGCTCACCAGATTAAAAAAACTTGTTAAATACGTGTACGAAAACAACAGGTTTTACCATGATCGGTTCAAAGCCAGCGGAATAAAACCAGAGGACATAAAAAAATTGGATGACATCAAAAAAATTCCTTTCCTCACCAAACAGGATCTAAGAGAATACTACCCCTTTGGTTTATTGTGTGTGGAGATGGATGATGTGGTGGAGATACATGCTTCCTCTGGAACAACAGGTAAACCCGTGGTTGGACCATACACCAGAAACGACCTTGAGGTTTGGGCTGATGTTATGGCCCGTAGCTTATGGGCGAACGGTGTCAGAAAAAAGGATGTTCTTCAAAACTCCTACGGTTACGGGTTGTTTACTGGTGCACACGGTTTCGAAAAAGGAGCGCAAAAAATAGGTGCAACCGTTATACCGATAAGCTCAGGTAACACCAAAAGACAGGTCACAATAATGAAAGACATGGGTTCAACAGTTATAGCATGCACACCCTCCTATTCACTGTACATGGCTGAGGTAGCGCAGGAAATGGGCTTCGACCCGAAAAAGGATTTCAAACTAAGGGTAGGGTGCTTTGGTGCAGAGGCATGGAGCAATGAGATGAGAAAAAACATTGAGGACACATGGGGTATTACTGCTTATGAGCACTATGGTTTAACAGAACTCATAGGCCCTGGTGTGGTCACAGAATGCGAACACAAAAAACTGCACATAAACGCAGACCATTTTCTACCAGAGATCATAGATCCTGACACCGGAGAGAGTTTAGAGCCGGGTGAAGAAGGAGAGCTTGTTTTCACCACCCTTACAAAAGAGGCTTTCCCAGCAGTAAGGTTCAGGACCAGAGACCTTGCGGTTTACTATGAAGAACCCTGTGAGTGTGGGAGAACACTACCGATACAGTCAAGGATAAAAGGTAGAAGCGATGACATGATGAAGGTTAAAGGAGTAATTGTTTTTCCCTCGCAAATAGAGGCGGCGTTACTAAACATCGAAGGTTTAAGTGGAAACTACCAGATTATAAAAACAAAACAGGGGAGCATGGCCACCCTGTCTGTGGAAATAGAACCCACAGAAGGAAGATACAAGGAGAAACATCTTGATGACCTTGAAAAAAAGGCTGAGGAGGAGATATACTCCATACTGAACCTTCACATACCTGTTAAAGTCGTGCCACCGCAGAGTATACCGAGAAGTACAGGTAAAGCAAAGAGAGTTGTTGAAAGAGAGGGTTAAGATTTTCTAGAAGAGGAAGAAAATGTTTGAAATATTTGATGAAATTCTTCCATATATTTCAGGAATGTGGACCCTCCCTTGGATACTCATTGGCTTCATTCTGACTATTCTCTTCTCAAAAATTGCTGATAAAAGTAAGATAGATGCTTTGATGAAGAAAATCGGACTTATACTACTCTACTTTTTCGTTCCAGTACTCTTATTTAGAATTTTTCTTGGCATGGACTTGGGAGTTGAACAGATAGAGTTCGTAGGAATCATATCCGCTACCCTGTTCCTAATGTACGTCATAGCGTATTACTATGCTAAATATAATGCCTCCAAGATGGGGTTAAAAGGAAAAACTAGAAGTCATTATATTAAAACCGTTTTAACCAATCAGGGGAGAAGCTCAGCTTTCATAGGAAGTGCCATGTTAGCAATCCCTGCTTTCAGAGTACCAGCTGGTTTATATATGAGTCTAGTAGGTATAGTGTTATTCGCGATTATACCCTATATCTTATCCCATATGCATAAAAAGGAATCCAAAGCCTCTAATGAAGTATCTCATGTTCTCCCATGGTTCCTCCGATTATACCCTTGGTATCTAATAGCCTTCGTAATAGCAGGTATTCTCCTCCACAACACATTAAATGTAGAGATAACAAGCCTAGGTGACCTAGGTAGAGCACTAAAGTTTTACTCGGCTATAACGATACCCGCCGCCTTGTACTATGTAGGAGCGGGTATACATCCATCTGATCTAAAAAAAGATGAGATGAAGAAACTCCTTGGTTTAAACACTAAAACCTCCAGGGATCACTGGACATGGGTTAGACACATATTCCTGCTAACTGTCATAATCACTCCTATTGTTATCACAATCATCTTCGCAATCCTATACCTACTAGGATTTATTCCATTATCATGGTTTGGAGTTACCATAATAAACTCGATTCTACCTATTACTAGTACAAACATGTTCCTAGTACCATATGGAATTGATAAGAAGACAACAGCTCTAGTAGTTACTTGGACAACGATTATATGCGTACCCCTGGTGGTACTATTAATTTACCTATTCTCATTCTACCTATAGTTTCTTGAGTATCATCTCAGCAGCCTTTTTCCCAGACAAAAGCATGCCACCAAAAATCGGCCCCATCCTTGGTGCACCATAAACAGCGTTCGCTGCCATACCAGTAACAAACAAACCAGGGTAAACCTCCTTGGTGTTTTCAACAACCGTTTGCTCACCCAGCTCAGCACACATCGATTTTTCTTCCTCTATTTTTCCACTTGGAGTATTTAATTTTCCAACCTTTCTTTGCACGATTCTACATACCTCAGCAGCATGACCTGTTGCATCAATGCAATACCTGGCTCTAATGGACAAGGGATCAACATGAAGACCTGCAACCTCAATGCTGCTCCAGTTTATCACAAAACCATTAACCCTGTTGTTTCTCATAAGGACATCCTCAACAGACATAGCATTAAAAATAGTGACGCCAGCATCTACAGCTGAGGCGCAGAGTTTAACACTCATCTCTATAGAATCGGCGCTGAAGTAGCCCTCACCCTCATCCACAACCTTAACTCCAGCATCCTCAAGAATGCCCTTTGACTCCTCCTGGATGACAATAACTGGAAACGTCATGCCTCCACCCCATATCCCTCCACCTGTGGATAGTTTCCGTTCAAAAAGAGCCACCTTCTTACCTGCATCTGCAAGATACTTTGCAGCTACCAAACCAGATGGACCAGCACCAGCTAT
>JAGGZU010000071.1 GCA_021161865.1 Thermoplasmata archaeon | reverse complement strand
TTGTACAACAAGTCGTTTATAAGCTGGATTAAAGAGTAGTATATGGTGATATGGAGATGATTAGGATCGTTGGTCAGGTGTCATCTGCTCAAGAGGCAAATGAGATTGAGTTTATAACAAAGGCTTTTGTTGTTGGCAACCGTGCGAGAATGTTAGCGCGAACCACTGCTTAAATACCACCGTTTTTTCTGTCGGTACATTTAAAAACACCAACCTTATTCTCTCCGCTCATGAAGACGGTAGACACCTGCATCTCCTGCGGTAAAGGGCTAATTGAAAAAGGTTCCGTTGTGTTTCCATGTCCAGTCTGCTCTGAACCAATAGGAAGATGTAACAACTGCAGAGAACAAAGTACGCCATACACTTGCAGCAAGTGTGGGTTTACTGGACCATAGTAGGTGAAGAAGTATGGGAGAGGTTATTGCACTTATACGTGTTATGCCAAACGGCATCCTTGATGACGAAAAGATTGAGGCGTTAAACAACAGGATAAAGGAGACAATAAAGGAGCCAGCTAAACTTGCACGTCTGGAGATAAAGGATATAGCATTTGGGTTAAGAGCTGTGAATGTTACAATCATAGTTCCTGATGCAGCAGGCGGTGTTGACCCGATAGCTGAAGCTCTTTCTAAACTTGAAAACGTTGAGAGTGCTGAGGTTGTAGACGTAGGAAGGATTTAGGCGGCCCTACCAGGTTTTTTGATGTAATCCTGAAACTTTTCAGCCACCTCTAGTCCTATCTCTGTTGGATAGTAAACAGGGTAGGCGGAGTTGCTTCTGTCTCCCTCAATCATCTCAGCCATCTGCATCTTCTTGATATGCCATTTTACTGTGTGATGGTTAAGGTTTAGTGCACGGGCTATCTCCAACAGATGTTTACCAGGATTCTCCCTCAGATAGTCCATGATCAACCGAGCATTTTTGTTTCTAAGTATAGACTCTGCAATCGCTTTCTTTCTGGTTTCAACCCCTCCCTCTACCAGGTAGTACACCTTTTTTCCACCTATCTTTCTACTTCTGATAAGGTTGCTCTGCTCCAGTTTCCTTAGATGCCATTCCGCGTTACTGGGTTTAAGGTCAAGATCCCTCGCTATCTCTCTTAAATGGGAACCCGGGTACTCGTCTATATATGAGTACAGTGTTCTACGTATCTCCTTGTCAAGCACGTTCTCCGGTGTCACATACTTTATACCACCATGGAGAGCAAAGAATGTTACAATGGCAGCAACCGCAGCGGTGATTATCGCTATCGTCATTCCCATCGTCATGTCTGGTCTAAAACTCATAGAGCTTGCAGCCATCGCTGATGAAGAAGCACATACGATAACGGCAGCACCAACTAAGGTAAATCTACTCCATCTCATCGCATCCCATCCTCTTAATCCTTTATACATAAAACAAAGGAAAGTTATATATTTTACTTATGTGCAAATATGCCGACGAGGCCGTTATCTTTTTCTATTCTTACAAACCCAAATCTTTCAAACTGTACAATCTCTCCCTCCTTTAGGTTTTTTACCGCATTCTCAGCATATCCTTCGACTTTTTTCAAACTCTCAGGGTTGTATTTATCTCCAATAAAGAGAGGTCGTGGTATATAGACAGTCATGGGAAAACTTTCTTCAGTTACCCACTGTATCTTACTGGTGTTTTTCATCAGAGTTTTACCGGCAAACCTGCCCTTTACCGTTTTGTTTTTCTCCAAGATCTCCACATTGTAGAGATCCTTTAACCTAAATACCTCACCGACTCTGAGATGGTCAACATCATCCTTAGGTATGAAGAAAACATCGCCCGTTTCAATCTCTCTACTTCCAAGGTCAACGTTTGGGTGGAGTTTCAACCTCTTTTTTTCCCCAGTTGCCCCCTCAACAGTGAGTTTCACCGGATTTGGAACAAAGAAGAAACGTTTCGCTTTTTCATCAATAATCTTCCTGTTTATCGCTTCAACCTGATCAAAGGTTACCACAGACTCAACCTTTGATATTCCCTGTGAAAGCACAAACTGTTTTATCGCTTCAGGTACTATCCCCCTACGCTTCAAACCTCTCAGTGTTGGAAGACGAAAATCATCATAACCCTTCACAAGCCCCTTCTCTATAAGCGGTTTTATTTTACGCTTCGAAACAGGCATACCTTCTATGGAAAGACGGGAGAACTCCATAAGATGGGGTTTTCTTAAATTCAGTAACTGGAGTAAATAAAAATAAACCTCATCCCGTAGCTCATACTCCTTCGTCCTGAACGGATGGGTTACACCGCTTATACTGTCCTCAACTGCTCCAGCGAAATCATAGGTTGACCATACCCTGTATTTATTGCCTTGAATTGGATGTTCTACATCTATGATTCTGAAAAGTGTCGGGTCTCGCATAGCAGTGTTGCTACTACTCAGGTCGCCCTTCAGTCTAAGAATCGCTTCACCTGTTCCCATCTCACTGTGCATCTTTTCCCAAAGCGAAAGGTTTTCATCAACCGTTTTTTCCCTACATTTACATGCTTTTCCTTCAAACCGGTTTTTACGTATACTCTCCTGGCTACATACGCAGACGTAGGCGTATCCTTTTTTTATCAAATCCTCAGCCAGTTGGTAATGTTTTGGAAGATTCGAGGATGTACAGTATTCTTTATCCCATCGTATACCAAGCCATCTCAGATCCTCCTTCTGTGCATCGTAGTATTCCTTTGAAGCGTTTTCAGGATTTGTGTCATCGAATCTTAAAATAAAGATGCCATTATACATCCGTGCATACTCATAATCTATGATTGCAGCCTTTGCATGTCCGATGTGCAGGTAGCCATTGGGCTCTGGAGGAAAACGTGTAACCACTTTTCCTTCCTCAGCATTTGGCAGAGGAGGCAATTCAAAGCTTCTCTCTTTTTTCTCTTTAACCAACAGTTCAGGAGCCAGCTTTTCGAGTAGGTGAGTCTGTTCCTCCAATGTAAGTCTGTTAACCTCTTGGATTACCTTGGTTGCTGTTATGTAAATCTCCTTCGCCTTTTCTCTGTACTCCTTTTTCTCAGCTATGATTTTCCCTACAACGGCTTTAGCGTTTGATTTTCCATTATGTTGGACAGCATTCTGCAGGGCATATTTTTTTGCAATCCTTTCAATTTCCTGCATGTTTTTTACCTTGTTCTTGATATTGAGTAGTCCGCTAGTTCTGCAAGTATTTTTTTCGCCTCATTTTCTTCAATCACTGTCAGTTCCCTTCTTGCTTTTTCTGCATACTCATAGGCTTTGTTTTTCGCATAATCCATTGAACCAACTTCTTCAAGTGTGTTTATAGCTTGATTTACTTCATTCTGTGAAGCATCCTTTTTTCCCAGTACCGATGATATCTTGTCTCTTTGTTCATCATCCGCATTTTGGAAGGCATGAATGATCATCAAGGTTTTTTTTCCCTCCCTTATATCGTTTCCTATGATTTTACCAAACTCCTTTTCATTACCAGATAAATCAAGGTAGTCATCCCATATTTGAAACGCTAAACCAAAGTATCTGCCATACTCTGAGAGAGCCCTAATCTCCTTTTTATTTCCTTCACCTATGATCGCTCCTCCCTCTGTTGCACATGAAAACAGTGAAGCGGTTTTCTTTTCTATCATGGTTAGGTATTCCTCTTCGTCCACATTCTCTCTACCCTCAAAATCCATGTCAAGTTGCTGTCCCTCGCAAACCTCCTCAACATGCATGACAAGAAGTTTGTTTATCTCCTTGAATTTCAGAGGATTTGTTTCTAAATGATGCAAAACCTCGAAAGCTTTCGCAAAAAGCGTATCTCCTGCTACAATCGCTGTAGGTTCTCCAAACTTTATATGCACGGTCTCTAAACCTCTGCGCAACCTTGCATTATCCATTATGTCATCATGAACGAGTGTGAAGTTGTGAACCAGTTCAAGGCTTAATCCAAATGGAATGGTTTTCTTTCCCTCACCGCCTACCGCCTCTGCTGAAAATATTGCAAGTATAGGACGCAGTCTTTTACCTCCTGCGAGAGGGAGATGTCTCACCGCGCTGTAAAGAGTTGCAGGTTCACCATTTGATAGAAAATCTTTAAGAGAGGCATCAATCTCCTCAATCTGGTTTTTGAACCTTTTCTTTATATCCATAGCTCTACACCAGCCTCATGCAACTCCTTAATATTTGATGCACCCACAAGAAACATTGCAGCCTCAAGTTCCTTAAAGAAGGTATCCATCTCCATAGCAACCGCTTTTTCTCCAACAGTCGCTGGTTTCAACATAGCCTGTGCCACACCAGCGGCATCAGCACCTAACGCTATAGCCTTTGCCACATCCAGACCGTTTCTTATACCCCCTGTTGCAATAACCTCTTTTTTACCCTTAGCCACCTCAACCACCTCTACGAGGGATTGAGGCGTTGGTATACCCCAATCCCAGAATGTTTTTCCACATCTCTCGTTAACCTCATCACCAGCTGCCTTCGCCCTGTAATGTTCTATAGCTGCAAAGGATGTACCACCTAAACCACCAACATCTAAGGCTGCAATTGATGTCTCCATCAACCTCTCAGCTACTTCATAGGTTATGCCTGCTCCCGATTCCTTTACAACCACTGGAACATCTATTTCCTCTGCGAGATACTTTATCATGTCGTAGCAGCCTTTTGCCTCAGCCTCTCCCTCTGGTTGTATGATTTCTTGTAAAAAGTTGAGGCAGATTGCGACGGCATCAGCATCAATCATCTCTATAATCTTCAAAACATTGTCTATGCATTCTTTGTGTTTCCATCTTACAATCTGTGATGCACCAATGTTTGCAATCCTCAATGGGATATCATAGTTCTTTACCACCCCATATGTGTCTCTGAGTTTGTTGTTTTCCAACGCAGAGCGCTGTGATCCAACACCCATACCTATCTGGAAGAATTCAGCGGTTTTTGCAAGGTTTTCATTTATTTTTTTAGCGCCACTATAGCCACCGGTCATACCTGCTATTATAACAGGTGCATTCATTCTTTTCCCAAGCAACTTTGTTGAGAGATCTATTTCATCCTTGTTTATCTCAGGCAGTGCATTGTGAATTAAACGAATATCATCCCAGTAGTTGTGATGAGCTGAAATATCCTCATTCAGCACAATGTTCACATGTTCTTCTTTTCTTTTTTCGGTTTTGTTCATGTTTTCACCCCTTTTACAATAGTGCCCTTTGTTTTTTTCCCAATGAGAGCCCTGTATGTACGATCTCTTTTATTACCGTTTACAACCCATACATCTATTCCCATGGCTGCTATATTGCTGATGCTATCCACTTTTCCCATCATGCCCCCTGTAACATCGGCATAGGAGTTGGACGATGTTGCTACCTGTTTAAGCTCATCAAGAGACGGGTTTTTCAACAATTTAGCCGTTTTTTCCAACTTAGGGTTGGCCGAGTATACACCTTCCTCATCTATCACAAAAACGGCGCGTTCAGGTTTAAACTCAGCTGAGAGAGCAACCATCAACAGGTCTCCTGAACATATACTGAAACCCATTTTTCTATCAATAACAACATCACCAAATGTTACAGGGGTGAGGCCAAGTTTGAGTGCGTCTTTAAACCAGCTTCCATCGAAGTAGCTCAGTTTTTTGTTTTTAAGCCTGAGAAATGATAGAGGAGGGAGAGAAATCGCTGGGATACCTGCTTTAATTAGCGATTCTAAAACAATGTTGTTCAACAGTCTTACACTTTGATGTGTTAAGGCAAACCCTTTTTTCTGCTCTCCATCCACATACCCCTTGTTGAGTGCATAATGTTCGGCGGAGATGTGTCCAAAAGAGCCGGCTCCATGAACTATTATAACCCTTTTTTCTGCTTCTTCTATCTCCTTTGACAGCCTGTTCAGCACCCGTCTTCTAACGGTGTTTTGTTTATTTTTATCGGTTATTACACTTCCTCCAAGTTTTACAAGAATCATCATCGATGCATAGTGTTATGCATAAAAAGTGTTTCCTTCCCCTGTTTTTCCATAAAAAGCTTTTTATGGTAGAAGGCCACATAGTATATGAGAAAGGGCTGTAACATGTTAGAACAAAAAGAGATTGATGTACTCAAAGATATATGGAACAGGGATAACAAGAGGTTCATGGTTTGCCCAGTATGTGGCGGCTCGCTGACGATCGTTCAGTTAAGCCCAGTTTATAAGTCTGGGAGAACAACGGTTTATTATAAGACTGTTATAGAGTGCGACAGTTGTTCCTTTAACATCAAGGTTGAATCATGTACAGTGTATGGTGCTGTTAAAAGTTTTAACGACGATGAGGTGGAAATATCCAGTTGGTCTTCCACAGGTAGTAGAACAACGCAGGTTTACAAGCACTCTCTTGACAGAAAGCTTTTGGAGGAGTTAAAATCAACCGGTGAACTCGTTGAGTTTCTTATTGTTGATGACCAAGTGGTAGTGGTTATTGGATGAGATGAACAGGATAACCAGTTCAGCAACTTTTTATTTTAATTCATAACCGTTCATACTCAACATGATTGTAAGATTGCATATGGTTAAGATACTGAGCATCCCGATGAGTGGACTTATAAACAACAAGATTATCCAGAGAAAAAGCAATAGGTGAAGCGTACGTTTCATAATGTTAACCCCCTAAAATAAAAATAGAAATTATATTTATAATATATATGTAAATAAAATCTATAGTAAAAGTATATGCTGTAGGATGCCAACCACTAAAACCAAAAAAAGATTTTTTTGAATCAAAAAATAAAGAAAGGGGGGAGTCTAATCCGTGATAAATTTTTTGAGTTCCTCTAAGTTTGGATTGAGTATGCCCTGTGTCTTTACTGGAAAAACCTCCTCAAGCAGCTGCAGTTCAGCGATGTATCCATCGTATGCCATGTTCATCTTTTCGCCAAACTTCTTTGCCTCGGTTAGGTTTTTTGCAGTGAAGCTTATTACCCAGTCGTAAACACCGTTCACAAAATAGCTGTTCTCAAGGTTTATTTCAAGGTTAGCTTTCTTTGCCATCTTTTCTATGTCTCTTTCGATTATCTTCTTCACCATATCCTTATCTACAGGTTGAGCCGTTCTTTTTATCAACACTATAAACCTTTTAACCTCGTTTTTTGTGTTGTCGGTTACTGCTGTGTAGCCCCAGATGGTACCGTTCTCTTCGAGACGTTTTATGATTCTCCATACTTTTTGTCTGGAGAAACCACATTTTTTTGCAATCGAATCGATACTTTGACCAGCGTCGCTCTGCAGTAAACTAATTATTTTTCGCTCGTCTTTCTTAATTTGTTCCTTTGAAGTTTTTGGCATATGAAACCTCCCTATCGTTTTGTGAGACCGTATAGATAACTTTATTTTATAAACTTTCCTGTTGATTCCGTATATATTCCAAATAAAAGGAAACCTAAAAAGTAAAACCCTTGAAAAGAAAAACTAGGACAGACAATGGATTAATACATGCTACAACAGATAGAAAGGAGCAACAGATGTATTACAAACAATATTTTTAGAAAAATTTAAAACCACAAAAACGATTTGTTATGTGGTGGAATGAGGGAGGGTTGTGAGGATTTTTTAGCTTCTCCCCATAGGTGCCCTTTTCCTTCATTTCACCCCTCCTCTACCGTTCTCAAACCCTCAAGGGAATATACCTTAAATATACAAAAG
>JAGGZU010000088.1 GCA_021161865.1 Thermoplasmata archaeon | reverse complement strand
TGTTTTTGTTCAGTTACATCAGATATCATCACGAGTGTGCCGACAATGTTGCCTTCAGCATCCTTCATCGCAGTACCTCTAACTCTACCAAATGCCACCGTTCCCTTCTTTGTTAAAAACTCCAAATCATAGACTGGAATATCTCCACCATGCAACCTATGAGAAAACTTCTCCATAACAACCTTTTTACTTTCAGGAGATAAAAATGGTAAACCATCTATGCTCCTCCCAAGCAACTCATCTCTATCATATCCAATCCACTCCTTAATTCTGTTATTTGCATCAATGATGTAACCATGCCTATCAAAAAGCACAATCGTTTCAGGGGATGTCTCAAAAATCGTTCTATACTTCTCTTCCCTCTCCCTGAGCTCCCTTTCTATACTCTTCCGTTCACTGATGTCTCTAACAATGCTTGTGAAGTATCTTCTCCCTTTTACCTCATACATGGAAAAAGAAAGCTCTATAGGAATCTCCTGTCCATCCTTTCTTAAACCAACAACCTCTATAGTCCTTTTTGCCAATCTAGAGACATCCATGTGATCAAGTTTTTTAACTCCCCTCATGAAGTTGTTTCTCAGTTTTTCAGGAATTATATCCAAAATGGGTTTACCATAGAACTCCTCCTTGTTGTACCCAAAAATCCTTGCGGCACTTTCATTGGAGGAAACTATCCTAAACGCCTCATCAACTATCAAGATACCATCAGCTGCACTCTCCATAAGAGAACGATACTTTTTCTCATTCTCCTCCAACATGCTCTGCACTCTTTTCTCTTCAGTCAAATCCAAAACAATGGCAAGCATCGCCTTTCTTCCCTTGTACCTTACAAGAGCAGTGTGAAGTCTCAGCAATCTTTTTTCGCCATCTGGAGGTATCACCTCAACATCAACCTGAGGAGAAACCCTTTTACCCTCCAACCTCTTCCTAACCCTCTTCTTTATCAACTCCAGCGACTCAGGAGTAAGATAATCTGCCAAGTTGACACCCTCAACTCCATGTGCCTTAGCCAGCTTACGCAACGTCGGATTAACATAAACAAACCTCTCATCAAATGGATCATAGATGTATATGCCAAGAGGTGCAAACTCCACAAGAGTTCTAAATAACTCTTCACTCTCCTTCAAAACCTCACTTACCTTCCTCTCCTCTGTGATATCCCTTGAAAACACGGCAATCTGAACCACATTGCCTTCTTCATCAAAAACAGGGTAAAAGGTGTTATCGAACCATCTGCCACCCCTTGTATCAACAAACTTCACAGGTTTCCCAGTCCTCTGAACTTTAATAGACATCCTGACTCTACTCTCATAAACATCAGATGGAAGATTATCCCTGATGTTGCTGTTGATGATATCCTCCACGTTTTTACCTAAAGACTTTGCCATCGCATCATTAGAGTACAATATCCTCCCATCAACATCAAGGAGCAACACCATATCATGGGTTGCATCAAACAATGTACGAAGCCTTAACTCACTCTCTCTAAGTCTATCCTCAGCCTTTTTACGGTCCGTTACATCCCTGAAAATAGCGCGAGTAGCAACAAACCTACCATCCTCATCAAACCTGCCGTTGATGTTTCCCTCAACAAAGATCTCCCTGCCATCCTTAGCGATAAAAACGTTTTCTACTCCCTGAAAGCTTTCACCTTCACTCACCTTTTTTATAAGTTCCCTGCAGTGCTGTATATAATCCTCACGAATGACATCAAAAAGCGTTAAACTTTCCACCTCCTCCCTGGTGTAACCAAGGGCTTTCAACCAGCTTTTGTTAACATAAACAAACCTGCCCTCAGAATCAACACTCTGTATAAGATCATTGGCGTTATCCAAAAAATCCCTCAACCGCTCCTCCATACGTTTACGTTCGGTAACATCCTTATCCACCCCGCGGTACCCCAAAAGATTCCCTGTTTCATCCAATATAGGAACACCGTTGGTTAAAAGACAAACCCTTCTACCATCCTTAGTTAAATTCCAGTTCTCCAAATTAACAATCGGTTTCTTCTCAGAAAATATTCTCTCAAAAATCTGTTTAACTCTTTTCGCTTCCTCGTCAGGGATCAAATCAAAAGGAGTTTTACCAACAAGCTCATCAGAGGTATAACCAAGTATCTCCTTAACCCTACCAGCAACAAAAGTATATCTACCACTTACATCAATCTCCCAAATAAAATCTCCAGAACTAAACGCAACATCCTCAAACCTTTTCTTCAAATCCATCAACTGGTGCTCAAATCTTTTTCTCTCAGTCACATCCTTAGAGACAAAAACAATGTTGTTACCAACAAGGTTAGCAGTAGACTCAAGGTAACGCCAGTTACCTATCTTGTCTCTAACCCGATACTCAAAACGTTCAGAGATTTCATGATTCCTTTCCCCAAAGAGTCCCTTCACCTTCAAGCTGATATACCTTTTAGCGAGAGAAAACAACCTTTTTTTATCATCAGGATGAACAAGATCAAAGGCTGGTTTACCAATCAACTCCTCAGGTTTATAACCCATAATCTTCTCATGAGATGGACTAACATACACATACCTTGGATTCAACGAAAAAGTGGTGATAGAGATTAAATCACTTGTGCTCTCAACTATCACCCTAAACAACTCATCCATACCCGCCGGTTCCTCAAAAAACATGTCAACAGATGAAAAAGAAGAATCCACATCAGCATCAAAGCCCTTACCTGAGTCATCTAAAACAGAAGGATCCCTATAAACAAGAGAGGTTTTTCCCTTGAGTAAACCAAGTTTCTCAGCTTCTCTAAGCTCCCTAACTATATCGGGTTCACTCCTCATATACCATCCCTTTACCTACAACAATCTACACCAAACATGAAATATACTCCAATATGGAGTTAACTCAAAGTGCATCCCTAATCCACCGTTTAAAGAAAAACAATATTTAAATATAAAAAATTAATGGAGGCAACGTCTCATCTTAAATAAACAAACCATACCTTTTTATTCCACTCAACATTTACCAATAAGGAGGATGGGTTATTCTGAGAAGCTAAATCAGGTTGTTAAAAAAAGGGGGGAGAAAGATACAACCCTCTCAACCAGGATACATCATAACAAAAAAGCATCCATAGGTATAGGTTCTCTAATCATTTTCATCGCAATGATAATAGTAGCAGGTATAGCAGCAAGCGTAATCCTACAAACCATGAACACACTGCAACAACAGGCGATGAACACAGGGAAAGAAACCCTCAGAGACATCTCCGGGGGAGTGGAAGTAACACATGTAAGCGGATACGTAAGTAACTCAAAAATTACGCAAATAGCTATATTCATAACCCCAATAGTTGCATCAGAGGACATAGACCTAACATACACCTATGTTTCCCTATCAGACTCCAGTAAAAAAGTTATACTCAGCTATGACAACACCTGCTTCAGCAGCAGCGTAAACAACGGGTTGTTTGGCACACTTAATGCATCAAACCTAACGGCAACAGAATACGGTGTAATGGTGATAAGAGACGCCGATAACTCCTGCACCGCATCATCGCCAACAATAAACGAAAATGACCTAGTGGTTTTACTTGTAAACACCACACAATGCTTCTCAGGAATAAACACACGCACCCAAGTGTTTGGAACAGTAAACCCAGAGTATGGAATCACAGGTGTTATAAGCTTCACAACACCAACTGCTTTTGTAGAAACAATCGTTGACCTACAACCATAGTCTGCTAAGACATGCCCAAATAAGCTCCAAGGCCAAGGTTAACACCCACAGCGGTAATAGCTATAATCCAAACAAAAGGCACAAAATACAGAAAGGTTAAAAGAACATGGCTACCACGAAGAACCCTTATCGTGAAAGCCATCATAAAGGAGTGAATAATAAGTACAAAAAAAACAACAACAAAAATGTTTGCAAAAACCTGAGGAGGAATAGTAGTAAGAATAGAACCAATATCAATATACTGAAGATCCTTAAAAGGATCGCCCGTCTCCAGCCAAATATCGTTGAGATGCTTCGCGATAAGCAGAGACACATAGATACAAAACGCTACACCAAAGGTTATGCCGCCAAAAAGAGAAGCCGTTGTTTTAACAATAGCCTGCTTTTTAACCCGGAGATCACGGAGCTTCCTAATATTCTCAGTAATCATATGAGCAACATCCCTGGGGTTAGCAGCAGCATAAGTAGCCTCACGGAACATCTCACTGGCACGCTGAATATAGTTACTGCCAGTATCAACACCAAACCATTCCCAGGCTGCGTCATCATTAATCCTTGTTCTCAAACGCCTATACAAAGCCTTAATGTGTTTCGTTAAAACACCATAATCCTTCTCACTCAGATAATGAACAGACTCATTGATTTTACCGCCACGCATAGCAGCAATAGAACCAAGAGCAGGGAGAAAACCCAAAAAGTTACGTTCCATCCTTGAGATCTCCTCCTCAGCTGTATAGGCCTTAAAACCAGGCAACAACAAAGGCGACAAAGCCAAAGCCACTATAATCTCAAAAGGAAGAAACTGCATGAAAGACAACAACAAAACATACCTTGCAACAAAAAACACAACACCCAAAGCCACACAGGCTATGAGAGAAACCTTAAACAAATTGTACAAACCTTTCTCCAGCTCGCCACGTTCACCTGTCTGAGGCCAAACCTCATCTCTTGGAATCATAGAACGCAGAAGATAAAGGAGTAGCCCCTCAGTAACAATCATCATAAAGGATGCAAGGTAAACAAATGTGTTAATGTCAGCAGAACCAACAATCATAGGCATAACCAAACCAAAGGACATGATAAAAGTTATAGCGATAAGCAGACTAACATAAACCTCATTCAAAATGGTGATATTCTCATTACTCGACTCATACAAGGTTTTATACTCCTCAAGCACCGCACCCTGCTCCTGCTCAATAAACTCCCTGTGACCAACACCACTGATAAGGCTCTGCGAAAAACGATCCAAGAAATCCCTCAACATCTTACTGGGCGTTCTCTCCGAGACAAACCTGAAGGCTCTCGCCAAAGGAACCTTCCACTGCGTAGAAAGCACACTTGCCCTCTTAAGCTCCTCCCCAAGACTACCATAAACCTTCTTCCCGCCAAGCATATTAATAATATCCTTAAGAGAGAGATCGGAGATAGCCAAAACCCTGAGATGAGTGATCATAAAATGCATCCTACTGTTAATATCGTTCTCCCTGTTCTTCCAACTGATATAAGGATAAAAAACACCTAAAAGTATTGGGACAACACCACCAATAATAAAGGTGGCAGGGTTAAAATTCAATGGCACAGGAACAAACTGCTCCAGAATAAAAGGCATAAGAAAAACAAGAACACCAAGAAAAACCAGAGGCAGAAGAATGGTTTTTATATACTTGCCTTTGTCATCTATACTGCGGTAGGCAACCTTAAGCTCCTTAACAAAATCACTTTTCCTAGTCTCATCCTTCTCCCCTTTAAACAACCCTTTGAAACCCTTCTTTTTCCCCTTATCCTTCTCTTTCTCCTCAGCCATACAACAACACTACAGCTTTATCGGCAAACCCTTCTCACCGGCTCTATAATAACCCCAAATCGCTTTAACAACCTCATAGTAATCCAGTATATTTTCCTCAACCAACCTATCAAGAACATACTTCCTTTTCTCATACTCATCATAAATCTCAGCGGTATCAGCATACCCAGCATTTTTAGCAATCTTCTCCTCCAAAACAAAACTGTTCTTGTTAGCAGTAAAACGATGAACATCCTCAATAGGATCCCACTCAAAAGCCTTCCTAGCCATAATCCCATCAGCCTCCCTATTATACCCCTCTATTTCATCGATAGAGATACAACGTCTAAGCTTCTCACCCTTCCGTTCAACGGTCATCTGAATAAAAACAAGATCAAGGTTATCCATAAACGTTTTAGGCACATTAATTGGGTCACCAGTGAACCTCTGAATAACCTTAGTGACACTACCGGCATGAAATGTTGTCATCACAGGGTGACCGGTCTGCATGGCTTGGAAAACAATGTTACCCTCAGCACCCCTTACCTCACCAGGAATAATGTAATCAGGTCTAGAACGCAAAGCAGCTTTAAGCAAATCAAACAAATCAACCTGACCCTCCTTAGGTCCAGTGGTTTTAGTGAGTAAACGCTGCCAAACCGTATGAGGCACCTGAAGCTCAGGAGTATTCTCAGCAGTATAAATCTTCTTCTCAGGTGGAATAAAAGGAATGATAGCGTTCATAGTCGTTGTCTTCCCACAAGCAGTGCCGCCACACAAAAAAAAGCTTCTACCATACTGCAGACACAACCACAGATAGGCAGCGATACCAGAGCTGATAGTTCCCCACTTGATAAGCTGAGTAACACTAATAGGAGTCTCAGTGAACCTCCTGATACTCAAACTAGGCCCCTTAATACTCACAGCTGAACTATAAATAATGTTTGCCCTACTACCATCAGGAAGCACACCATCAGCAATGGGCTGACCCTCACTAACAGGCATCCCCATCTTCTCACTCAACGCCCTCGAAAACACAGGCCCTTCATCCTTATCAATCTTGATATTCGTTCTAATCATGTCAAAGACCTTATGAATCAAATGGACATCCTCACCAGTCACCACATGGACATCCTCAATATAGGGGTCACGCATAAAAGGCTCAAGAGGACCACCACCAATAAGTTGCTTAAAAATAGTGTACTCTATCTTCTTTTTTTCCTCAGATGTAACATAAACCTTATCCTTCCTACCGCCGCCGAAACCACCTATAAACCCTTTCTTCTTATTCGACTCTACAGAAGCAGCTGCTTTTTCATCTACAACAACAACCTCATCGATAAGCTCCTTCAAAACCTTCTTAAGCTCATCATCAGTAACAACACTCTCCTTCTCAGGAGCCTTCTTAAGAATCAGATTCAAAATCCTATCGTACTTTTCCTTCTCCCTCTCATTCAACTTAGGTTCAATCGCATAATAAAGAATCTCATCCATACCCTTGGTTCTGTAAATGTGAACAAAAACATCACCCTTAGTAGGGTAAATAAAATTAGGGTACTTCTCCTCCTTCAAATCAAAGGATAAACTCTTATAAAAAACAGGCTGATCAACCTTCTTAGAAATGCTCTCAACATATGCCTTAAGATGAGGATTCTCCTGAAGAAGCCTCTGCACCTCATCCTTACTCATCTCAGCCATTTAACCTCACAAACCTCCCTCAAATGGAGATGGGTAGACCCTTCTCACCTTCCCTATAATAGGTCCATATCATCTGAACAACCTCATAATAATCCAGTATATTTTCCT
Source organism: Thermoplasmata archaeon (assembly GCA_021161865.1). Lineage (GTDB taxonomy): Archaea > Thermoplasmatota > E2 > DHVEG-1 > B18-G2 > B91-G9. Next base: position 17,202 of record JAGGZU010000088.1, on the reverse strand, counting down.
CAACCATTCTTTCCATAATCCTCTTCCTTTTATCAAACTCCTCATAAATCTGCATCTTGTCAGTGTACCCAGCATTCTTAGCTATCCGTTCCTCAAGAATAAAACTGTTCCTGTTAGCTCTAAACAAATGAGTATCATCAACAGGGTTCCACTCAAAGGCTCTCCTTGACATAATTCCGTCAACCTCCTTGTTGTAACCCTCAATCTCCTCCACAGAAAGAACCCTTCTAATCCTCTTGCCCTTCCGTTCAACAGCCATCTGAATCAAAACCACATCAAGGTTATCCATAAACGTCTTAGGAATACTAATAGGATGCCCAGTGAAACGTTGAATAACCTTAGTGACACTACCAGCGTGAAATGTTGTTATAACAGGGTGACCAGTCTGCATAGCCTGAAACACAACCCTGCCTTCAATACCTCTGGTCTCACCGGGAATAATGTAGTCGGGTCTAGACCTTAAAGCAGCCTTCAAAAGATCCTCAAGCTCAATATGTCCCTCCTTGGGTCCAGTGGTTTTAGTAAGAAGCTGCTGCCAAACAGCATGAGGAACAATCACCTCAGGAGTATTCTCAGCAGTAAAAATCTTCTTCTCAGGTGGAATAAAAGGAATAATAGCGTTAGTGGTGGTTGTCTTACCAGAAGCTGTTTCACCACAAACAAACAAACTCCTACCATACTGCAGACACAACCACAAATAAGCAGCGACACCAGCATCAAAGGTTCCCCACTTGATAAGCTGAGTAACACTAATAGGGGTTTCACTAAATTTCCTGATGGTCATACTGGGTCCCTTCAAACTCACATCCTTACTATGGATAATATTCACCCTGCTACCATCAGGGAGTGTACCATCAGCAATGGGCTGACCCTCACTAACAGGACTACCGATCTTCTCACTAAACTCCTGCGAAAACGTTGACGCCCACTCCTTATCAATAAAGATATTCGTTTTAACCATCTCAAAAACCTTATGGATAAGATGAACATTCTCACCAGTAATAACATGGACATCCTCAATATAGGGGTCACGCATAAAAGGCTCAAGAGGGCCACCACCAACAATATCCTTAGTTATGTCATACTCAATCTTCATCTTCTCCTCAGGAGTAACCCTTACCTTTTCACCACCCAATTTACCCAAAAAACCTTTCTTCTCCTCATCCGAAGAACCGCCGGTTTTATCAACAACCGTAAGCTTGTCCATTAACTCCTTAATTGCTTCCCTAAGTTCATCTTGGGTCTTAATATCTGTCTTAAAACAAGCCCTTTCATACATCATCTCCAAAATCTTATCCCTCTTTTTTTTCTCCTCCTTGGTAAGCGTAGGCTCAACCGCATGATAAATCTTCTCATCCATTCCTTTAACTCTGTAAATATGGATAAAAACCTCACCTTTGGTGGGGTAAATAATATTAGGATAAGGTTCCTCTTTTAGGTCTCTTGGAACCTTGCTATAAAACTTTGGCAACTCCATCTTCTTACTAATCTCATCCAAATACCTTTTAAGATGAGGGTTCTCCCTTATCAGCTTCTCAACCTCATCCTTTCCCATCTCAGTCAAACCATCACCTCTTTAGAATGCTACACTGCTTGTCTCAATAGTAAGACCAACACCAGGTCTAACAGAAAACGTAGTCACAGGTTCATACCTATGACGAGCACCATTAAACTTCTCCAAATAGATATTATGGACAATACCTAACCCTGGTTTCGTCTCCCTGGTAACCACAAAATGCACATCAGAAATCATACGAAATGCATGATGAATATCCTCATCCCACTCCTTGGGGTTAGCGGTAACAACCAGTATCTTACCAGACCCAGTTAACCTGTTAAAAAAACTGGTAAGATCAACCAACCTCTCCTTATTCAAACTCTCATTCAAAAGAGTAGAAAGAGAATCAATAAAAGTGATATCAGGCTCAAAAAGCTTCTTACAGGTTACCAGCTTCTCAAAAAACGTTTCTTTAGGAAGAGTCTCAGCTAACATCACCTCAGTGGAGATAAAAAAAAGCTTACCCTTCATCAAATAATCCCTCACATCATAACCCACAGAAGAAGTCTGCCTAAGAAAACTCTTAATCGTAAACTGCGTAGAAACATACGAACAAGTATGCCCATTTTTAAGGAAACTGTAACAAAAACGTTGACAAAAAATACTCTTACCAGTACCCTCCTCCCCCTCTATAAAAACAAGAGAACCATCAGGTATAGCCTGACCAAACCTTTGAGCGAAACCATCCTTCTCACCCTTCCGCTCCAACACTATAGACTTATACTGCGGCATAGACTACACCTCCTATCCTAAATCGTAAACTCAAACTCATCATCCACAGCCTGAGGACCAACCACTCTAAGTGTATGATCCCCCGATGAAATATCACTCGTTGAATATACAGAGTAGTAACCTCAGAAGGTTGAATAGAGGAATCTGAAAAATAAAAATGCGCTTTAACAACAATCTCACCATCAACAAACACAGTAAATGTATCGTTGGTGGTCACCAGCCTTCCACCCCCAATATTCTTCAAATAAAACAAATAAAAACCGTTTGAAACAGGGATGTTATCAGGGTCATTAATCACCTTAAAATCGGTGTCCAACTGCTCCTGAACCCTATCACACTTCTCAGAAAGACTCGAACTAATATTAAACGTAACCGCCGTTAATACACCAGACACAGCTCCAGCTACAATCACAGCAGCAACGAAAAAAATCACATGAGTCCCAGTTAAACTAAACCCCATCTCACACACCTCTACACAGCGTATCCCGCGTAATCCGACACACCGTTCTCACACACCACCTTTATCCTTTTAAACCCTCGTTCAGTCAAACCAGAAACCGTGAACACAACCGAATCCTCAGGATACAGATACGAGGATGAACAGTTAAAGGAGTACAACGTTCCATTTACAAGAACACTAAACTTTGAGGCATCAAGGGTTTCACTACCATTGTTTTTAACTGTAATAGAAAGGTTAAAGGGTGTTCCAGAGGTTGCTGACACACCAGTAATCACAACATCAGTATGAACCCTTTCAATCATACGATCGTTCAAATCCTCATAGGCATTGTTTAGCTGTGAAATCGATGGGATAACGCTTCCACTAAAGGTGTTTACAGCTGCAAGTACGCACACTCCTATTATCGCCGCTGCCGCTATAGTTGAGAAACCCATCTACCCCTCCACTTGAATACCTATTTTTCCACCTTTCCCTTTCATCCTCAATGAATGGAAAGGTTATCGAGGTTTTTAGTTAACTTCGTTAAATCCCTCTCTATACGGTTAAGGAAATACTCATCCATCTTACTGCCCATCAACTTCTGAATGAACAGGAAAGACTGAATATGATCCTTAGCGAGCAACTCAGAGGCATTAGGTTCATTGTTCTCCCTACCCGTGATACCTTCACAGTACTCCAAAAGCTTCATCTTAGCCTCCTCTGTGATCCAACCTACATCCACGTAATAGTTCAAAACCTCCTGAACACGGGACTTACCGACCTTATCTACCAAATACTGCAACCATTTCATGACGACGACGATACTCTCAGGGTCACTGGGTATGTTTGTAAGGGGATACATACCTGTTGCATTCTCCTGAGGCATAGATGGTGGAGTCGTTACAGTGCTCTCCGGCATCTCCGTTGTTCCAGATTTTCCCATATACTTGGACCAGTTTTTCATCCATTCAGTCTGAGCCTTCTCAAGAGTTTCAACCCTTTTATGAAGACTCTCAAGAACCTCCAACAGTTTTTTGTTTTCCACGGTACTTCCTGCATTGGATACAGGAGATGCAGCAGAGGGAGATGATGGAGATGCATTTGGAGGTGCCGCTCTGAGATTCTCATTGATTTTATCAATCAACTTGTAAAGCTGCTCCCTGCTAAGAGAAACTCCTCGTTCCTTCACCTTCTCCTTAATCTTCTCACCTATGATACTGGTGATTTTTCCCTTAGCAACAAGGGAAGAGATCTCATTACCAAGCTCAAACATACTGAGAAGACCATTTTCCTCAGTCTCACCCATATCTTCACCCATCTTACATCAACTCCTTTAAAAAATTATCAATCACATCATCTAACTTTTCCTCAAAGGTTACAACATCCAAAGCCTTCTCAACGACCGTATCTGCGTCAGGCGAAATCTTTTCCTCTACAGCAGATGTATCCTCCATCTTACTAACATCTTCGCTCTGCGGAGGAGGCGTTTTACCAATAGAGACCTCCAGCTCTTCCAGCCTCTCCTTCAACGTTTGAATCTCACTGGTAAAGTTCTCTAAAGCCTCGAGACGCTGCTTTGTCACCTTAGAAAGACCAACAAAAGGGTTCATCTGCTCAGAGACTATCTCATAAAGACTAACAAGGTCATCAAGATCCTTAGAAATAGACTCCACCTTCTCACTGAGGTTTTTAATCTCCTCCTGATTCTTCTTCAACTGGAAATCAAAATCCTTGAGATTCTGCAACAAAACCTGCTGCTGCCCAGGTATCTGCTCAGATGAGGAACCCTTCTCAACCGTTTTATTATTTGCCTCACCGGCAGTCTCAGAGGTCCTCTCTTCATTAACCTGTTGTGCAGCATCATTAGAAGTTTCAACCTTATTTTCACCAACATCCGTTTTTTCAACTTCACTGTTCTCCTTACCGTTTTTCTCAGGTCCAAGTTTTATTATCCGCCTTATACCATCCTTCTCTTTGTTGTTTTGAGGTTCATTAGTTGCCCCTTCATTAACCTGAGTTGTTTCAGTTTCACTCTGAGTTTCCTCAACAGCTGGTTTATCCTCGACTCTCTCTGCAGATTTACTCTTTTTCATCCCCACCATCTTCAGTTTTATCTACACCCCTCCTATAAGGTTTTCTATGAATAAAGTTCATAAGTAATAACAACAATTTCATATTTATACTTTTACTTTCCCCTACCTAAAAAACACAAATAATTTTTATCAAAAAAAATTTTCGGCACGTTACACCCGCAAAAAGAAAATTTTAAAAGAAAAGAAAACATAAAGATAACACAGGCTAAGGAGAGAGGAATTCGTCTTTGCAGTTTAACTACTCTCTTAATACGTGGTTGATATGGTTCGACATAACCAGATTATGGGGGGGAGCAACAGAAACAGGTTTTTTTCAAAGGATTTTATGATAATTGGTATTGACAAAGAAGGAAATGTGACAGCCTTCAACAACAAAAGCGAGAAGCTAACCGGATACAGAAAAGCTGAGGTTTTACATAAAAAGATATGGGACACCATTCTTCCCATAGAATACAAGGAACAATGGATGAACTACTCAAAAAAGGTTTTCTCTCAGAAACCAATAGAAGTTTTTGAGGCACCACTTCTTACAAAAACAGGTAAAAAAATCTCAATACTCTGGAAGCTGATGCCTATAGCTACCGGTACCGTCAGAGACATCTGCACCCTAGGGATTGAGAAAACCAAGGGTAAAAAACTTATAAGGTTCACAAAAAAACTTGAGAAACACAAGCCCAGTAAACAGCTGATGGAAAAACCAAAAACAGAGGGCCTTCTTGACAACGACAGAATACTTGCCATGTTTGCAGAGTTAAGAGACTCCCTTATAATGGAACGGGAATTGATAGATGGTCAATGGATAAAACTCAGGGAGTATGCAGATCTGCTGGATGAGTTAAACAAAACACTCTTTGAAGAAAAAAACAGGTTGATAAAGGACGAGGTTGAACTGAAAAACAAAAAAGAAAGATTCAACCAGATCTTCCAGAGAGAAATAGAGAAGTTTAACCTTGAAATAAAGGAGAAGAAACAGCTGCTGGAAAAACTTCAGGATAAAGAAAAAACATTTGAGAAACTCCAACAGAAGGTTGAAGATATAGAAGAGCTGAGAAATTCCTTGGAAAAACTTTCCGAGGAACTGGATAAACGTGAACAAAAGATTAACGAAAAAGAGCTGAAGATCAAGCAAGAGAAGAGGCTGCTGGATAAAATAAACATTGAATTAAAAAAGAAGAGGCATGACCTTAAAGAAAGAGAGGTCAACCTCCTAAAAAAAGAAGAAGCACTCTCCAAAACCCGCAGGGAACTGGATGAAAAAGAGCGGGAACTTACAAACCTTAGAATAAAACTTGACAGAGAGAGACAGGAGCTGGAGCAGAGGCTTAAACAACCTGTGAACTCCAAGGATAAAAGCTATGTGAAGAAGGAAATACTTAGATGGAAACAGAGGGTGGAAAAACTTCGTAAAAGGGAACATGAGCTTAAGGAGCAGCTGAGAAAAACAAGGGTTAATGAACGTCAGTTAAAGAAGAAACTGCTCCAAAACATGGATGGGTTGAAACGGCTTGAGGAACTTGAAAGGATGTTAAACGAGGAAAAAACCGCTCGTGAGAGGTTACATAAAGAATTGGAAATGAAGGATCAAATAATAAGGCGGTTTGAGGAAAGAGAAAAGGAGTTACTCTACAAGACACAGGAGTTGGAGAGGAAGGAGAAACTTGTAGAGGAATACGAAAAGGATCTCATAGCTAGAGAGGAGTACCTCAACGAGTTAGCAGCTAAACTCTCCAAGGAGAAGGAAGAGATTGAATCAAGAATATTTACACCTCAAAGCAGCAGGGGTGAACAGCCCATTGAACCTCATATTTCAGCGGAACCTATTGACAAACCGGTTTACAATACTACTCCTACTCCATCAATCAATGAGAGTACCATTCATGAGGGTGCCGAAACCACATTCAACGTCGATGCACTGTTGGAGGAAGATACACCTGCCGTTGTGGTTAAGAAGGGTGCTATTCAAGAGGCAACACCAGCATTCTTGTCTATGGTTGGATATGAGAGAAGTGAATTGACAAACAAAAACTTCTTTTCACTTATATCTGCAGAGGAGTTGATGACTGTGAAGCAGTACTATCTGGACAGGTTAAAGGGTAGAGAGTTGAGTGGTTATGAGACTGTGATATTAACAAAAGACGAGCAGTTGATTCCTGTTAAGGTAAGGTTAAACCCAATAGTTTGGAATGGAGAAAAGGCAGACCTTATATTTGTAGAGAAAAAGGGTTAATAAAAATGAGTAAGGGAGAGAAGCAAAAAGCTTCTCACATTTTTAAGCCATCTCGACGATTCTATTGGTGAACACAGACGGCGCAGAGGCTTCAAAGGTACCTGCGGCTCCTGTCTCAGGCAGGAAACTTCCAGAGACTGAGTCTCTTGGTGGAAGTCCAGAGGTATCAAAAGCTGCTGAGAGGTTGACAAGTATTATTGCTGTATCTCCGGTGTTCATACCATAGTTTCTTGTGATTGATCCATCTGCATCGTGAACCGCTATTATTCCATAGGTTGTCGCGTTCAATGTGACATTCAATGTGTGGAATACTCCCTGTGCACTTACACTTCCTGCCACGTAACCTGTTTGGTTACTGTATGAGAGAACGGTTAACCTTTCATACTGGATATACAGAATTGTGTTTCTGAGATCTATATCTTGGGATCCTGCTCTTGGTCTAACGGTTAGAGCGAGTTGAGTTACGTAGGTTTTACCTGCATTGGTGTAACCTGTAACATCGGTTATTACGAGACCACTTGAAACCTCTCTTGTGGTTGATAGTCCAACCTTGTTTGCCCTCTGTTGCAACGTTTCACCGGTTTTTATAAGTACGCTTGCCGCAACAGCAGCAACGAGAATCATCGAGATGAACACGATGAGCGTACCAATACCAACAAATGCGTTGTTGTCTTCTTTAATTCTTTTTTCCATTAGTTGTCTTCTTTTACTTCCAGGCTTTATTGCTACTATTGATTTTATGTTGAGGCATCCAAGACCCTGGCTTGAGTCTATTATAATAAAACCAGAGTCGTAGTCTATGTCTTCCAATATACCAGATACCACGCTTGCTCGGTCTTCACCAGGCTCTTTCATCACGATTTTGCAGTATTTTCCCACCAGCCTGTCCATATATTTTCGTTCCATTTTTTCTCACCACCTTCCTTTTCTTTTCCTTTCATTCCTATTGCCGTGAGACACCGTCTCGTGGCAATAGTTACCATGTATAATGTTCGCAAGTGACTATATTTAAAGCTTCTCTGTTAAAAGGCTGGAATGATAATTTTAGCAAAAACCAAAATAATCCAAAATGACAAATTGTCACATGCTATTAATTAGCACGAAATCTCTCCTTAAATGGATAACAATTGTACAATAATTATTATAAGCTAATTTATAGAAATATTCTATTAAATACTTGGAACGGTGGAAAAAGTGGACAGATGGGGAAGCACAGGGATAACATCGCTTGCGCTCCTTGCAAGCCTGCTATTAATAGGTGCCGGAACATCATCCGTATTCCTAGGAGAATCTGAAGACATATCAGACGAAGCAGAAAACGCGGTCAACGATGTTCTAAAAGAGATAACAACATACATTCAAATAAAAAATATAATAGGAGACCTTGACAACCAAGGTAAAGATATGCAGCTCAAAAAAATTGTCGTACTTGCAAAACCACTCTTCGAAACCACACTCAATCTATCTCAACTCCACATACAGATAAACAACGGTGAAACCATTAAAATATTCAACTACAACAACACCTACACAAAATCATCGGATGACCTATTCAAAAACAAGCTATGGGAAAAACTCAACAAAAACGAATACGGAATAATCATACTTACCGACGAAGATAACTCCATAAAAAACACAGAAACACTTAACAAGGACCTAATCTACTTTGCAATAAACATACCTTCTACCTTAACCATTCATCCAGGTGACGAGATAACGATAACCCTAATACCTGGAGAAGGCTGCATAAACAACATAGATGTTGAAATACCATTCTCAGCATCATCACACATAGTTTACATCCAATAAAAACTCAATGTCTAAAGTAACGCTGCCCCGTAAAAACCATTGGAATACCATACTCGTTTGCAGCATCTATCACTTCTTGATCCCTTATTGAACCACCAGGCTGCACTATGGCTTTAACCCCCGCCTTTGCAGCAACATCAACAGCATCTCTAAACGGGAAAAAGGCATCACTTGCCATAACAGAACCCTTTATCCTCTCTCCACCCTTATGCGTAGCTATCCATGATGCATCAACCCGAGCGGTCTGACCACCACCAATACCAACCGTTTTTGTACCATTAACAAAAACCACAGCATTCGACCTAACATGACGAACACATTTAACAGCGAAAACCATAGACTTCAACTCATCCTCTGAGGGTTTATTCTTAGTGACAACCCTCCAACCATCAGAGATTATCTCCTTCACATCCTTATCCTGAATAAGAAGACCACCACCGACACTCCTATACACAAGCTCCTCCCCCATCTTAAACGACAACAGATTAGGTAACTCAAGAAGTCTAAGATTCTTCTTTCTACCCAAAATCTCCAAGGAGTCATCGCTGAATGAAGGAGCAACAACAACTTCGAGGAAAAACTTTGACAAAACATCAGAAAGAGCAGAGTCAACCTCTCTGTTAAAAGCTACAACGCCACCAAATGGAGAATAAGTGTCAGTTGCATAAGCATCCTCCCAGGCCTTTAAAACACTGTCGGCACAGGCTATACCACATGGAGTTGCATGTTTAACAATCACCGCTGTCGGATCCATAAACTCCTTGACACAGTCGACTGCACAATCGGCATCAAGTATATTGTTGTAGGACAACTCCTTTCCCTGCAGTTTCCTTGAGTTAATAATACTTGCACCATCCACCGCTGGAACACTCCTATAAACCGCCCCCTCTTGATGGGGATTCTCACCATACCTTGTTTTTTGAATCAACTCAAAGGCGAGAGTAAGGTTCCCTGGGAACTTCTCGCCAACCAACCTCTTACGTAAATAATTAGCTATAACAGCATCATACCTTGCAACATGCTCAAAAGCCTCCACTGCAAGAGCAACTCTTGTCTCCTTGCTCACAGCCCCATTTTTTTCAATCTCATCAGCAACAACCTCATACTTGTCGGGGTTCACAACCACAGTGACATACTCAAAGTTTTTAGCTGCAGATCTAACAAGTGTAGGTCCACCAATGTCTATATTCTCAACAACCTCTTCCAAGGAAACATCTTTTTTAGATATAGTATCCTCAAAGGGGTATAGGTTACAAACAACAACATCAATTGGAGAGATATCATGTTCATCCAGGGTTTTTATATCTCCCTCAAAATCTCTTCTTGCCAGTATACCAGCATGAACAACAGGATGTAACGTCTTAACCCTACCATCAAACATTTCAGGGAAACCTGTCAAGGAAGAAACCTCTGTTGTCTCTACACCTTTTTCACGTAAAAAACGATAGGTTCCCCCACTTGAGACAATCTCAAAACCAGACTGCATAAGTTTCCTCGCAAACTCGTCAACACCGCGTTTATCAAAGACACTTACAACAGCCAATCTCCTACGCATCGTTTTTACCCAGCAGTAATAGATGACTCAAAAATAAACATTTGGGTTCTACTTCTCCTCCACAGCTTCCTTAAGAGATATCTTTCCCTCCAAAACCTTACGGGCAACCTCCTCTGAAATAGTTATTCTGCCTTTGCTTAAAATCCTGCTTTTCCTCTGAACATCCCTTATCTCACCTTTAGTTGGTTTTTTACCGCCACCTATGCCTACAAACCGTCTACCCGGTGTAGCACCTATCTTAACAGCAGCCTTCTTGTTTCTCTCCTCACGTGAAAAACCCGTCTGTGGGCTGGTTTTTGTCTCATCAACAATCTCTATAAACGACTTTAACGATGACAAACCCTTGATTATCCTATCTCTGTACACTCTTGAACCATGCCCTATCCGTACAACCTTAACCTCAGCGTTGTAATCACGCAGAAGCCGCTCTACCAAACCAACGGTTTCATCCACAGATGACAAACACCAGGTTTGAACCACTTTACCATCCCCTAGAAGAGCTACACCAGGATACTCACCAGGGTCTATACCAATGACGATCTCCATGTAATGCTCCTTTCCCCTCAGAATCTGCAAAGCCTTATCCACCGCATCCGTCACTCTTCTGAAATTATCTGCGGAGACAACATTTTTACATGAAACAATCTTCTTTTCCAGGGAGGAGGTGATTACAACACCCACTTTGCTGGGAACCCTATCTGGGTTGGAGAGCACAATAAAATCCAAACCCTTAACCTTCATTGCATCCATGAGATCATGATAAAGTGAAAAATCCTTTGTGTAAATACCTATCACCTTCACACCACTCACCCGTCGACTCTACCTCTCCCACGGCGGCTTCTTGTCAAGATACTCCGTCCAGAACTCCTGTAAATCCTCTGTGATCAACTCATTCAATTGAAGCACACTGAAACCATATTTCTTTATCGTACCCTGAATTTCCTTACCCAAACTCATTCTCGGTAACTCATGCTCAAGAAAATCCTTGATGTCTCTAAACCTTCTCTTCACCTCCACATACCATCTACCATTTTTGAGATAAGGTTTTCTCACTACATCATCATCATCTCTGTTCCATTTCTCCCTGAAGGATTTCACATGCTCCCTTTTCTCATCAGGCGGACCCTCATGTATAAAGGTCTCAGGCAACACAAGCTCCTTAGCTTTCATAATCAGATACACCTTATCCTTTTTCACCACAAACTTGTAGTCAACTATTTCAAAACCCTCCTTCTCACATGATGCCTTTATCCTCCTCAGAGACTTCCTAACCTGCGGGTAGAGGTTATCCGAGATGATATCTGGTTTCATGATTTTTATTCCAACAATGTTTTTGCCAGACAAACGAGTTTCTATCTCATTTAATGAAAGAGGTTTAACACTCTTTGGGAAAAAAAAGGTGATGCTTGGTTTATGGAGATACTCTCTACATGCGTGTATGAAAAGAGAAAACTTCTCATTGGAAAGGGCTGAAGCAACATTCCTATTTGGATCAACAGGGTCAATAACAACCAAGGGGTCAAAAAACTCAGTGACTTTAACACCCCTGATGTTTATAACGGTTTTTCCAACCCTCCACTCCTTAGCAGCCTTTAAAAGACGTTTGAACGAACCATATTTTATAATCAGAAGCTCACACAAATAGCCTGAAAACCCTTCAACCTCCGCCTCTGCACCATAGCAGCCCACTCCTTTGAGAAACTGTTTCAACAGCCTTACCTGATCTCTGCCCCATATGGAGAGATGTTTCTTCACGTAATCTGTATGAAAAGGTGTTCTGTCCACAGCAGACATTCTCTCACTGGGGTTTTTAATTCTATAACAGGGCACTATCTCAACATCAAAACCATTGAATTCCCCCCTGACATAGGGGTGTTCAGCGTACCTTTCCTCGGTGTTCTTAAGTAATGCTCTTCCAACAGACAACCCCTGTTTCTCCAAAATATCTCTTGGTGTAGATTTTGGAAACAGTAGAAACAGGTCTATGTCAACAGAATCTCTCAAATAAGTGTCTTTTGCCACCGATCCAACCAGCAGTGGCACAGCTTTTATTTTATTCTTCTCACAATACTTTTTAACCTCTTGAATGAGTAGCACTACAGTACGGTTGATTCTTTTTCTATCCCTAAAGGAGGGTGTAACCCTTCTAAGGACCTCAGATTCTATGCTGTTCACATAATCGATAACAACGGCTGCTACCAGAAAAACGATTACACCTCCAAGTACGTCAATGAGCCAATGGATAGAGAGATAGATTACTGACGCAATAACCAGTATAGCACAAAAAAGCGTGAAGAAACGATAACGTTTGTTGCTGGTTAATGAGGAGGATTTAGCAATAAGTAAGGCCATGGCGACATGTAATGATGGAAAACAGTTGTTGTGTGTAGTTGTTGCATAGAAAAAGTTCTCCACAGAAGGGATGACGTTGTTAAGAGCTGAGGAGAGATTATAGTGGGTATAAACGTTAGTTACAGGGAAAAAAAGATAGAATGGCAGAGCTAATATGTAGATAACAACGAGACCATACGCAAGCGAACGCAAAGCGTTTTTTTCACCGCTAACAACAAAAAGAAGAGGTGAAAACCAGAGAGTAAATGAGTAAACAACCAGGTAGATGATGACAAAAAACAAGAGCAGAACAGGGGACCAATGTAGTGAAAACCAAAAGACGGTATCACCCTCCAACGATTCAAAAAGCGATGCAAAATCCCTACCAACCAGACTTGTTGTGTATCCATCTACAAGATTAACCTCCAATAGATGCAGGGCCACGATGACAGATATGAGTAGGAGATAAAACCTGTATTTGACGAAATAATCTAAAACCTCTCTAAATCTTTTCCTTGGTAGAAAGATTAAAACAGCTGATATCAGAAGAATAAGATTACCTACTCCCAGAGCAACCATCCAACTCTCTATTGTTTCACCCCAGCTCAACTTCTTTTAATGTGGTATAAATAGGCCCCTTCGGAGTGAGAACACTTTTTTTAAGTTTAATGGAATCGACATTTATCTCCCCAAACTCTACCTCACTGTATTTCTTCAACAAAGAAACCAAAGCATCCTTATCTTTGACATGCTTCACGCGAGCAACGGTTAAATGGGGAGAAAAAGGTCTACGCTCTCTTTTATAACCCAAAGATTGCAGCAGCTCATCCAGTTTCCCAGCGATTGAAACCAATTCCTGTCCCTTCTCTATACCAACCCATATAACCGTGATGTAGTTTTCATTTGGAAACACGCCAACACCATGCAGATTAACCTCAAAACTGGATACACCCTCTACAGACTGCCTCATGACCTTCTCTAAATCAGGGACAATTTCTTCCTCTGTATTCCCTAAGAATTTCAACGTAAGATGAACATTTTTAGGTTCCACTATTTTAAGCTGTGCAGGAGCGTTTTTAAGTTCCCTCATAAATTCAAGAAGAGAAGGAGAACATTCTACCTCCACCGCTATAAACCCTCTGAAGACACTCATCAGTAACTGTTAAAGTAATAATCTTACTTTAAATATTTGGCAGAAAAAGGCTACTTATCCACCGCTCACCAAACGAACAACATTGACCTTTGATTTATCCGGCACAACAAATCTTGAAAACTCGGTGTAAGGAACAACCCTATCGTTTACCCTAACGATTACAATAGGGAAACTGTAACCCATTCTTTTAAGTAACCCGTCAACGGTTTCATCCTTCCGCCACTCAACCTGTTTGCCGTTAACCTCAATCACTCAACCACCCGTTTAAAACAATCTCAAGAACAAGGTTTGCCTCCCAGTTTGCTATCAAAGCAACACGTGGAGCTATAAGCACACTCTCCTCACTAGAGGGAGCATGCTCATCATAGCAGAGAAAAAGGTTGCCTAACCGCAGAGTTTTGATGTTATCAGAGCTTCCATAACCTGCTACTCCAGATGCCGCAACCAACGGTTTACCAGGGAGTTTAGAAAGTATTTCCTCTATAAAAGCAGCTTTTATTTCAGCATCATCCAATGCTTCCACAACCACATCAACATCATTAAAAGGCTTCTCCATAAAACCTCTCTCAAGCCTCAAATTGAAGCCATCAACCTCAACGCTTGGATCAATACTTCTTATGTTCTCAGCCAACGCATCAACCTTAAACTTCCCGATTTGATGCCGAAAGTAGTATTGTCTGTCAAGATTATTCTCCTCAACCTTATCAAAATCAACAAGGACAAGTTTACCGACACCAGCACGAGCAAGAGAGACCGCTGCGTTGGAGCCAAGACCACCAAGACCCGCTATGCCAACGCTTACTCTCCTAAGTTTACCTCTTACCTCCTCACGTTTCCTTAAATCCACCATATTTCCCTTACAGTTTTACGCGCTCAACATGAGAAAGGTATTTAATATGACAGCCACCCAACACAACGCTGAAACAGATAGAGATGCAGTGTAATAGATTTTATCTGCCACATGCGATACATCAACATTTTTGAGCAACAATGTAACAGGGACCGTTATCCCACCCAATAGTGCAGCAAATAAACCCTTAGATAGAATCTGCGGTAAAAACATGACAAGGTTTTCAAAATGGAAACCTGCAGATGACAGTAATGGAGTTAAAACCTGTGTAACTATGAAACCAAGAACATAGAGTGTATAAGCTGAAATAACACCCATACTGATTGACATAGTGGGTTTATGCAGCTCATTGAGATCCCTTGACATGCGATACCAAATCAACTCAAAAAACGCTCCCTCTGCCATAATAGCAATAGCGGAGCATATAAAACAACCGACGAAGGGGTTAAACAATCTTAAACCCCCGGCGACCAAACCCATACCAAGCTGCATACCAGGTTGCCTGTAAAGCACTCTTGTCATCATCATTAAACCAACGGCGAAGATCCCAGTCATGATAGCACCAGCGGGTAAACTACTGTCACGCAGATACGATCCCAAGACAACCTCTGAAAGACCCCATAGCGAGCCAAACAAAACCACTCCAACCAACAACCTTTTTTTATCCATCCTATTTCACCTCAATACTAATCACATTTCTAACCCTAAACGCCTTAGGTAGATTCAAAAAAACCACTTTTTTTCCTTCGGTTAAAACACCATGCTGCATGTTCTCCCATTTTACTGTTTTAGAGTAACCATCGCTTCCAATTATAGTGTATGTGTGACAGGAGCCACATGAAACACCTGTCTTCTCAACCAAGTCATCAAGAGCGGCACCTGAAAAGTTACCATCATCTGTTATAATAGTACGTTGCTTGGTTAATGAAAAAATCTGATCCATGGTGTAACTATGCCCATTTATTGAGATAGCATCTGCCTTACTGATGTTCCCCTCAACCGTGTAAACGTACAATGAGGAGAATGAGCCAACAAGCAACAAAACCATTGCAACCAGCGGAATCAACCTTTCCTTCCCCATTTGTCACCACAGGGTGGATGCAGTCTTGTCTATTTAAAAATTGTGAAATTACAGGGAATCAAAGGGCAAACCCTGCTCCGTTATGGATTTAGCATATTTTTTTAACACCGCCTCCTGCTCAGGTCTCCACCGAGTTTTCTCAAGGAGCTTGTAGGAGACTTCTTGGCTCACATCTTCAACCTCCCAATCTACCAATTCCTTGTAGTATTGTATAAACGTTTTACATAACAAAAACTTGTCAACCGTAAACATTGGATTGGTGCTGAGAACAGAGGCACACATGCCAGCAACATCCTCAACAGGTTTACCAACCCGCGACTCCTCAAAGTCAACACCCCAAACGCGGTCAGAAAACAAAAAATTTCTTAAAACAGGATCGCCATGAATAAGAAAACCTTTTTCACTTCTAAAAAAGCTGTGAAATCCAGCAAACCACCTCGCTAATAGCATAATAAGCCTCTGCTTTTCACCAAAAGAAACATCCTTATCGTTAATCAAATCACAAAGGTTTTCACCGACAATGTAACCCATAATCAATACATTATTTTTCTCATCTATATCATAGGGATGGGGCATGTTAACCGCAGAAGACCCCTTCTTCAACACCTGATACTCTTTCAACATATTCTCCTTAAAAGCGGGTGCAAACCACTTCAAAACTCTTGGTTTGCCATCCAAAAAAACATAGGCAACGGTGTTCTTCTTACTTATGAATTCACGTTGCACAATCGTATTTGCATACCGTTCTACTTTACCAATCAACTCATTTATACTTTGCATAGAAAACTGCACAGGAGAATAGGAGGGGGTATCTTAACAGTTGCGATAATAGTTTCTGCAAAAGGTCAACTCATTGTTTTAAAAAATCCTTTATTTCCAAGATGCAGCCCAAAAAAATAATCGGAGAAGCAAGTAGAAGTATAATAAGGTCAAGATGCGCTTCCCCGTATTGATTAAGAGTGATTAACAGATTATAATTGTTGCAATATGCTTGCACAATAAGGTAGCCCAATATCAAAACATGAGCAGACGCGAGAACATAACCGCCAATCTTCATACCATTTTTATATCTACTTAATTTCATATTCATGATTACATAAAATTGTTTCTTTTGGCCTTTATAGGTTTTATTGTACAAACTCCTCCAACTCCTCTCACAGTACCATGACGCCAAGGCATCATACCAACAAAACAATAAATAGGAATTTTAGACGTCAAATTCAATTCTTTAGGGATTATATGTAATCCATCACGCACCCATTTGCGAAAAATATTTATCCACCCAACTGATTAACTTTTGCAGACTGTGGAGAGAGTGAAAAAGATGGGAAGCAAAAAAGAAGAACTAATAGACAGTAGATTAAAAAAGAAGCA
>JAGGZU010000066.1 GCA_021161865.1 Thermoplasmata archaeon | reverse complement strand
TCTACTTTGGAGATGAGATTGGCAGATTAATTGTTTCAGGGTTTTTTTATCCATGGTCGGATAAGCATGCACATTTTGAGTTAAGAGATTGTAGAGATAGATATCGTGCAAGGGGAGGTTTTTTGATGAAACCTTTGATTTTAAAGTTGATTCCTTCAATCAAGGGAGATGAGTTTGAGGTTGTTGAAAGAAAAGATTTTTACTGTTGGTTGAAATCAACCAAGGTGGGTGGAGAAAACCTCACTCCTCTGGTTTATCGAGATGCCCCAGTTGAGGGGGGTTTACCCCATTATGGGTATGGAGTGATTTTTGGAGATTTAGATAAGGCAGAGATGTTTGGCAAAGAGTTTCAACTTCAAGAAAAAACTTTCGACAAAGTGAGAGTTTTTGATACAGATTTTAAGGTTTTTGCAAACAACCAGATGGTTAAAGGAATCGGAGTTTACTGTAACCAAGGTAAGGTAAAACTGATTGGCGGGGAGTTCAAAGAGGGTGATGTTGTTAAACTAAGGTTTAGTTAAATTAACTCATATATTTTTCCACCTCCCTTTTTCACCACTGTAAAGTATCATCCAAACCTTTATCTTGAAAACCTGGTTTGTGTATACTTGTCTGGTATGAAGAAGGCGTTGATGGTAATAGTTGTTATAATGGTTACAACAGTGGTTTTAATGTTAGGCTGTTCAAATAAGCCTTATCCAGACTGGGATTATAGGCAGGGTATGCGAGATTTTGTTCAAAACATTAGTGTTTACGCAAAGAGTGTTAAACCAGGTTTCATGGTTATTCCTCAGAACGGGCATGAACTGTTGACAAAGAATGGAGAGATGGAGGGGGAGTATGGTTATGAGCGAGATAAGATATAAACCCATTGGAGTTGTTCATTCCCCATTTAAGAAGCCAAGCGGCGTTCCTATACAGCCTACGGCTGCTGAGGGTGTTAAGGGTAGCATTGAGGTGTTTCCAGAGTATGCTGACGGGTTGAAGGATTTAGACGGTTTTTCTCATATTATTTTGGTTTATCATTTTCATCTGTCAAAGAAACCTTTGTTGATGGTGAGGCCTTATATGGATGAAGAGTTACATGGGGTTTTTGCAACACGCGCTCCTTCTCGTCCAAACCCAATAGGCATTTCGACATTGCATCTTTTGAGGGCGGAGAAAAACATGCTTCATGTTGAGGATTTGGATATCGTTGATGGAACTCCTGTTTTGGATATTAAACCCTTTGTTCCAGAGTTTGATGTGAGAAAAACGAGCGGGGTCGGGTGGCTTAAGAAGAATCTACATAAGCTTTCCTCGGTTAGGGATGACGGTAGGTTTTTGGAGTGAAATCTTTTATGACTATAGATCGATTTTATGGTGTAACAGCAACCGTAAAAAAGTATATACACTATAACTGTATTCAGGGTAAAACGTCGTAAGAGTTTTACGGTTAAGAAGAGGTGATAAAGGATATGCAACCAGCAAATATGGCGTATGATAGGGCAATCACCGTGTTTTCACCGGATGGTAGGTTGTTTCAGGTGGAATATGCGAGAGAGGCAGTAAAACGTGGAACCACGACCGTTGGGCTTAAATATAAGGATGGAGTGGTTCTGATAGTGGATAAACGTATCTCTTCTCGTTTGATTGAGCCAGAGTCGATTGAGAAGATTTTTCAGATAGACGACCACATTGGGTGTGCCACCTCCGGTTTGGTGGCTGATGCTAGGGTTCTGGTGGATAGAGCTAGGGTTGATGCGCAGGTCAACGAGATTACTTATAACCAGAAGATTGAGGTTAAAACCCTTGTTAAACGGCTGTGCGATTTCAAGCAAACATATACTCAATATGGTGGTGTTAGGCCATTTGGAACCGCTTTACTCATTGCCGGTGTTGATGATACTGGTCCAAGGCTTTTCTCCACCGATCCATCTGGTGCCCTTATTGAGTATAAGGCAACGAGTGAGGGTGAGGGTAGAAACGGTGTTGTTTCATACTTTGAGAAAAACTACAAAGAAGGTCTTAACAGGGATGAAGCCATTATCCTGGGTGTTAAGGCTTTGCATAAGGGGACTGAGGGTAAGATTAACCCTGGTGCTATAGAGATAGGGATTGTTGATGTATCTCATAACTTCAGGAAGCTTTCTCATGATGAGGTTAAGGAGTATGTGAAGAAGGCTTTAGGAGGAGCGTAGCGTGACCAGTCTTGATGAGGCTGTGATAGCGAGGCTTTCTATTGGTGAACACCATTTTGAGGTGCTTGTAGACCCTAAGGCAGCAGCTGATCTTATTGATGGTAAGGATGTTGATATACTCTCTAATCTTGCTATAGATGCAGTGTTTAAGGATGCTAAGAAGGGCGACCATGCATCTGAGGAGAATATAAAGAAGTCTTTTGGAACTACTGATGTCGCTGAGGTTGCAAAGCAGATAATATTGAGAGGCGATATTCAACTTACAACTGAGCAGCGTCATGAGATGCAGAAGAGGAAGTTTAATCAGATTGTCGAGAATATTGTTAGAAACTCTATGAATCCTCAGACTAAGACGCCTCATCCCAGGCAGCGGATTGAGCTTGCGATGAAGGAAGCAGGTGTGCATATCGATCCTTTTAAATCCGTTGAGGAGCAGGTTAAGGAGGTCGTTGAGAAACTCCGTCCCATTATACCTATTTCGATGGAGCAGGTTAAGATTTCGGTTAAGATACCTGCAGCCTATATCGGGAAAGCCTATGGTATTTTGAGGGGTTTCGGTACATTGGTTAGAGAGGATTGGTTGTCTGATGGGTCGTGGTCTGGTGTTGTTCAGATACCAGGAGGCTTACAGGCGGAGTTTTATGAGAAGTTGAATGATGTTACGAAAGGTAACGTAGAAACAAGGCTTTTATAGTCCGTTGTTTTAATGTAAGGGCACATATGAAAAAAGAGGTACGTGATGTTGTCTTACCGAGCCAGCTTCTTGGCGACACAAAAAAGTTAAAGGCAGGTCCTGGTACGTTTGTTGAGAACAATAAGATATACGCTGAGACTTTGGGCATCAGGCACATTAGAGATAATACTGTTTCGGTTTCTCCTCTTAAGGGTTTTTATCAGCCTCACACTGGTGACATTGTTATAGGAGTTGTTGAGGAGGTTGGCACCTCGATGTGGCTTGTCGATATTAACGCCATTTATCCTGCTTTGCTCCATGTTAATGAGGTTCCTTGGCATGTTGAGTTTGGTGATACGGCAAGGTATTTGAATTACGGGGATGTGGTGCTTGCAAAGATGCTTCCTTCTAGTGAATCAGATAGGTTGCAGATTACTTTAAAGGATAGAACATTGCATAAGATAAACGGTGGGATGATCATAGAGGTGGAGCCTACTAAGATACCCAGGGTGATCGGTAAGAAGGGTTCTATGATAGCTATGTTGAAAAAGTACACTAACTGCCGTATCTTTGTTGGTAAGAACGGTAGGATTTGGGTTGAGGGTAATCCAAACGCAATTCTTAAGATAGAGAAGGCTATAAGGTTGATTGAGCGGGAAGCTCATACTTATGGTTTAACGGATAGGATTAATGCTCTTTTAAGGGAGCAATAGGAGAAAGGAATATGAAATCAGATATTAAACTCATAGATAAGGAAGGAAAAAGGTTGGATGGAAGGAAGAGAGATGAGTTGAGGCCGATAAAGATAGAGGTTGGTCCTCTTTATCGTGCTGATGGGTCATGTTATATTGAGTGGGGTGGGAACAAGATTCTTGCTGCTGTTTATGGCCCAAGGGAGGCTTTGCCGAGGCATATACAGCATCCTCTTCGTGCAGTAGTGAATGCAAGATACAACATGGCATCTTTTAGTGTGGAGGATAGGAAGAGACCGGGTCCTGATAGGCGAAGCACTGAGATTTCTAAGGTTATATCTGAGGCTTTAGAGTATGTTATTTTAACGGAGCAGTTTCCAAGGGCTATGATTGATATTAATATAGAGGTGTTGGATGCTGAGGCTGGTACACGTTGCGCTGGTTTGACGGCTGCTGCTGTGGCCCTTGCTGATGCAGGTATACCTATGCGTGATATACCTGTTGCGTGTGCTGCTGGTAAGATCGACGGTCAGGTTGTTCTTGACCTTGGTAAGGAGGAGGATAACTTTGGTGAGGCTGATTTGCCTGTTGCTATTGCACCCCGTACCGATGAGATTATTCTTCTTCAGATGGACGGCCATCTGACTGTTAAGGAGTTTGATGAGGCTATTGAGTTGGCAATAAAGGGTGCTCATGTTGTTTCTGAGCTTCAGAAGAAGGCTTTGCTTGCCAAGTATGCCGTGGCGAAGGAGGTTAAACAATGAACAGTACATTGATATCTTCTATAAAAAAAGATTATTTGAATAAGCTTGCTGAGCAGAAAAAACGTATTGATGGACGGGCCTTTGACGAGTACCGTAAGATTTCCATTGAGACAAACATAGTTAGGAAGGCTGAGGGCTCTGCGAGGGTTAAGATTGGTAACACCCAGGTTTTAGCTGGTGTAAAGATGGATGTCGGCGAACCTTATTCTGATTCCCCTGAGAGCGGTGTTTTGACGACTAGCGCTGAGCTTATACCTATGGCTTCACCGGATTTTGAGGCTGGTCCACCAAGGGAGGATGCTATTGAGCTTGCTAGAGTTGTTGACCGTGGCATCAGGGAGTCTGAGGTTATTGATCTTGATAAACTCTGCATTGAGCCTGGTGAGAAGGTTTGGATTGTGTTTGTTGATATCCATGTTCTTGATTATGATGGTAACCTTTTTGATGCTTCATCGCTTGCGGCTTTAGCCGCTCTTTCTACTGCGATGGTGCCTGCTGAACGGTTTGAGATGGGCAAGGATTATCCTCTTCCGATTAAGGAGCCTCCTATTTCATGTACTTTTGTGAAGTTCAACAAGGCTATAGTTGTTGATCCTTGTTTGGATGAGGAGACCATTGCTGAGGCAAGGTTGACTGTTGCGACCGATGAGGAAGGTAACATTAGAGCCATGCAGAAGGGTTTATCAGGCAGTTTTACCCTTGATGAGGTGAAAAAAGTTATTAAAGCCTCTATAGATAACGGTGCTCGCATCAGAAAGATATTGGAAGATGCTGTAGGTAGAGATCATGGCAAAAAGAACTAAGAAGATAGGTTCTGCTGGCCGTTTTCAGGCTCGGTATGGAGTGCTTACTAGAAAACTGGTTAAGAACATAGAGGCTGTTCAGAGGGCTAAGCATGTCTGTCCATCCTGTGGCCATAGGAAGGTGAAGAGGGTTAGCGCTGGTATTTGGAGATGCAGAAAATGTGGTGCAACCTTTGCTGGGGGGGCATATGTGCCGCAGACTGATATGGGCAGGAACGTTGAGAGAACCCTAAGGTTGGAGGGTTGAGTATGGTTGGTTATAAGTGTGGTCTCTGTAAAAAAATAGTTAACTTTGATGTTAAAAACATCGGTATGCAGTGCCCATACTGCGGTAGCAAGGTGTTTTATAAGGAGAGACCAACTGTTGCTAAACGTGTAAAAGCACGGTAGATATGAGAAGGGCTGAACTCAGGTTTTTGTTCGATTCCAGTGAGGATGCAAGGGTTGTTTTTAAGTCTTTGACTCCTGAGGTTAAGAAGAGGATTCCAAAGACAACCGTTGAGTTGGATTTTGAGGGCAGAGAGATGGTCTTGTCGATTACTGCAAGCGATACCAGTTCTCTGAGGGCAGCGATTAACTCTTATCTGAGATGGGTTGACACCGCCTTCAACGTAAAAGATGCTCTTTGAAAAATATCAACACGTTTAAGAAGTCTTTTTGTATTCACTTTTTAGGGAGAGAGATGGTTGATAAACCGGTTCTTTTCAGTCTTGAAAACTGCGAACGATGTGAGTTTGTTAAAAGTAGGATACCTGAGGGTGTTGATGTTGAGATTAAAACATATCCTCATGAGTTAAAGGATTGGACTGTGGATCAGATAACTGAGGCAGCGTTTCATGAGGTTTATGCTGAATTGCAGAGAACGGCACCCATACTTTTGCTTCCAGATGGTAGTAAGCTTACAGGGGCTATAGAGATAAAGAACTTTTTATCCTCTATGAAAAAGGATTAGATCGTTATTGTCTTGTCACGTTCTGCCCCTATTGATACCAGTGTGATTTTCACTCCTGTTTCTTTTTCTATGAATTGCAGGTATTTTTTTGCATTCTCTGGGAGATCTTCAAAGGTTTTTGCATCCTTGTCTATGTTATCCCATCCATCCAGTTCAGCGAATACAGGATTACAGTTATCGAGCATCTCCGTCTGCGCGGGAAAGGTTGTATAGGTTTTGTCATCGCATTTGTAGGCGGTGCATACCTTTAGGGTTTTCAATCCATCTAAGACATCGAGTTTTGTTACAGCAAGTTTTGTTATCCCAGATACGATACAGGCGTGTTTTACGACCACCAGGTCAAGCCATCCACATCTTCTAGCTCTTCCTGTTGTTGTTCCTATTTCACCACCTTTTTTTTGAAGATGTTCCCCTATTTCATCCTTTAACTCTGTTGGTAATGGTCCTTCTCCTACTCTTGTTGTGTACGCTTTTACAACCCCTATTATTTCATTTATCTGCTTGGGTCCTATGCCTGAGCCTATGCCTGCGCCTCCAGCGATGGTATGTGAGGATGTTGTGTAGGGGTAGGTTCCCATGTCGACGTCAAGCATTGTTCCCTGTGCTCCTTCAAGCAGTATGTTTTTTCCTTTTTTTATCGCATCGTTAAGTTCAACTGAGACGTTTGTTACAAACGGTTTTATTTTTTCTCCATATTCCACATAAGTTTTTGTAATCTCATTGATATCAAGGTTGCCTTTGATGTTGTAGATTTCTAAAAGCTTTTGTTTTATTGGGAGTATGATCTCTAGTTTTTTTCTTAATATCTCTTCATTAAGGAGGTCTATTATTCTTATTCCTCTTCTCGCTACTTTGTCGCTGTAGCAGGGCCCTATACCCCTTTTTGTGGTTCCTATTTTTTTGTCTTTAAGGTATTTTTCTTCTGCTCCATCCAGTAGTTTGTGGTAGGGCATGATTACGTTTGCTCTGTCGCTTATTAGGAGTTTTGGTTCCTTTTCCCTTTTTCTGAGCATATCTATCTCCTTAAGCAGTACCTCTAGGTCAACGACTACACCGTTTCCTATGACCCCTGTTTTTCCTTGTATTACGCCTGATGGGGTGATGTGGAGTTTGTATACCTCTTCTCCAACCTTTATCGTATGCCCTGCGTTGTTTCCTCCTTGGAATCTAACAACGTAGTCCGCGTTTTTTGCGTAGTAGTCAACTACCTTTCCTTTTCCTTCGTCTCCCCATTGTGTGCCGAGTATGACTGTAACCGTCATGTTGTTTCACCTCATCGGCAATTGTCTATCGTGTACATAAACATGATGTTTTGGTTCTTTGTTTGGTATTTATATCGCTGCTAAGGAGAAGATACAAAAAATAATGAGAAAATATATAATAAACAAAAAATATATTAAGTAGGAAAACCAATAAAAATATCTAAAGTATACCTCAATATCATCAGACGGGTAGAGAAAAATGGATGAAGAGAAGAAACTTGAATGGATGAAACGAAGAAGAATCACTGTCTCGAAGATTCTACTTGTCATATCCATAGCATACTTCATAGTTTTAATGCTGATCATCCTTGCAATCTACTACTTCAGCATAGGCTACACATGGATTCAACAACTGCAACTCTCCCTTCCAAATCTGGCATTGGCAGGATGCATAATGTACCTGCTGTTTATACTCCTGGAAATTCTACTTTATGTGGACTACTGGAATCAGAAAAAAAGGATTGAGGAACTTAAAAAACCGAAACCACTCTACTACAAAGGTAAACGTCTGCTCGTTTACACCCACCCTGAGGGGACGAAGGGAGGGATATTCAGCAGAACAATAATACCAGTAGATAGTGAAACCTTCATAAACCTCAGGCATCAGATTGTTAAACCTGAGGAACTCTGGGGTAGCGACAAAGAAAAATAATCATTTTTTCAATACACCCATCTGAGCAAGCTTCTCAGGGAGATAAGTATCTGTAACATAATCCAATCCATATTTTGCAAGAGCCTGCTGTTCAGATTTTTTACCAATCTTCAACTGCAGTTTAATCTCATCCTTCCAAAACCTGCTTTTGAAACGAGGGTCCGTCAGCTCACTCTTCAACGCTTTAACATCCTCCTTTGTTAGTTCATCTGTTGGTAACTCATAGTTGACAATATCTGAGGGTGCAACACCGAGAAACTGCGCAGTAGGTGTCGCAAGGTACTCTGATATGTGAGCGGTTTTTATTGCACCATAGGCCACGCTGCCATATATCCTGTAACTCCATGGGTCGCAGTCGGTGAAAACAAAAACAGGAAGCTTTTTCTCTTCACTCAACCTTTTTATGAACCTCCTCGTTGACCTTGCCGGCTGTCCTTTCAGATGGACAAGTATAGCACGATGTGATGTATCAAAACCGTTCTCAACCAACCTGTCAAACATACCACCTGTTTCTATCGCGAGAACAAAATCAGCATCAGCATCTTTGAAGACAATCTTCTCCTTCTCAACATTGTAGGGTATTGAGTAACCAGCGTCACCAACATCATCCTGACAGTGAATCCTTCTTTTTTCACCGCTTCTCGTCACCTCCTCAATAACCAGGTTACCAATGATTCTTGCACCGTCCTCCTCTGGTCTCAACCTAAAATCCTCTCTTAAACAACCGGTTATAACCTCAAGATCCTCGGCTATACTATCAGAATCCTGCTGTGAGCTGAACTTTGCCATATTCCACCCCTCGGAGATGTAGTACATCTCTCTCAAGGTGGATGACTTCCTTGTTTTTATCATACTTTTTATGAACTCAGCTACGTACATTGTGCGGAGAAGCATGTAGGCGCCATCAAGGGTTTTAGCAGCCCTTGAAGTTATCCCTTTACCATATTTCCATACACCAAAGTGTTCATCGAAAACTATGTTTGACTTGGCACGAGTCGGCAGGGTTAAACTAGGTATCTCATTTTTTATTAGGTCGCCATAGATTTTTTCTGCGATCTCATCCAGCTTTTTCATAACCTCTCTCTTGTTCTCCATCAGTCACCCTCCCATTTGTCTGCACCAATAACGTACTCAGGGTTTATCCCCTCAACGTAGAGGTCGTTTTCATCAAAGTCTCCTTTGTCTAAACCAGCTAACTCGAAGGTGATCTCAAGCTTCCCGGTTGGTTCTATCGCTGGTAGACACCATTTTATGTATTTTCCTTCCTCTATCTTTGCCGGTTTAGGGTCAATGAACCCTACTACAGCATCACTTGGAATGAGCGCGTAAAGGTTGAACTTCTGTGGTTTCTGTTTGTAGTTTGCAACAAGTAGTTGACTTTTTGTTATGTACCCGTAGTTTTTTCCTTCATCAAAACCTTCAAGAGTTGTCTGAACCTTTTTCCTCTCAACCTTCTCATAGGTTATGATGTCCTCTATCCACACTACATCCATTATCCTTGTTATCACCGCATCCAATGGAGGAACAGGTTTTTCAAGCATACTCGCTGATTTTTTCGCTATCTCAGGAAGAATCTTTGTGATAAGCTCAAATTTTTCTCTTGTTTTAATCCGTTTCTCCTTTTTGTTGAGATGATGCTGCATTTTCCTGGCGCATTCCCTGAGAGCAAGCTTTATCTCATTCTCTATCTCCGACACATCCGCTATTGCTTCTTTGCTTTCTGAGGTGAAGGGAACACTTGTTGACGCAACATGTATGAAGAATATTGCTGGACCGTTGGGTATGCCTTTTCCCCCTCTTTGCTCCAGTTTGTATCTACGCCAGTCTATGTCTGAGAGTGCTGAGGTTGACACACATCCACCCTGCTGGTAAAGAAGGGGAACCCTGTTCGCGAACCTTAGAATTTTGACAGGTGAGTTTGCATCCAGTTTCCCGCCATACACTATGCCGGCTTCTACTTGAAACGGATGACCAGAATAAACAGATGGCGGTCTGGTTGTTGCAACAATAAACTCTGGCGAGATTTCCTGGGTTTCATGTTTCAAACTCCTTTTGATTAGGGTTTCACCTATCGGTGACAGACAGTCTGTTGGCGGTGCCATTATCTTTACTTTTTTGAACGCTTTAAGCAGTCTGATAAACTCGTCTCTTGTCAACTCCTTAGGATTCGCATCCTTGTCCAGGTTTGCTATCCTGCACACTGCGTCTGTGGTTCTTTCACCCATGGAGGTGAACTCTTTTTTGAGAAACGTTGATAGTTTCCTGTTGCTTGTGTTTTTCGCCATTTTTATGAGTGTACCCAGCTCTATCCCCTGTGGATGAGGTTTTTTTAGTTCAACAGTTGGTCTCGGCAACGTGTCGGTTACCCTCTCAAACACATGTTTTTCACCGTTTGCTTCAACGAATGTTATCTGAGCATGAGGGTTAACAATTGATGTACTCTGAATGTAATCATAGAGGAATCTTCTACCTCTTTTGTAGTCCCCAACAATGGTTACCTCTATCCTTGTTCCATGGGGTTTATCCCATTTTGTAACCTCGTTCTTTACTATCTCAGGAGTGTTTTTGTTTGTGTCAATGGCAAGCTCATACAGATGTGCAGGTCTTTTTTCATCTATTTTCGATATCACTATGGTGTGTTTACCTGTTGAAAGCTGCCCATAGAGCACTACAGCTGATATGCCTATACCTTGTTGTCCCCTGCTCTGCCTTATAGCGTGGAACCTTGAACCATAGAGGAGTTTTCCAAACACAAGTGGTATTTGCCTTCTGATAATCCCTGGGCCGTTGTCCTCCACAATTATTTTGCATTCACCGTCCTCCCCTTTGGTGTGAACCTCAACAAGGATGTCTGGGAGTATTTTTGCTTCCTCACAGGCATCCAGGCTGTTGTCCACTGCTTCTTTAACCGCTGTAACCAATGCTCTTGTGGGGTTTCCAAAACCAAGGATGTGTTTGTTTCTCTCAAAGAACTCTGCAATTGAGATTTCCCTTTGTTTCTTCGCAAGCTCGTGTGCTATGGTTTTCGTCAAAAGGACCCCTCCTTATGCTTTCAGAGAGTTTCATGTTACTCCCATCCATATCTTGAATACTTTACCTTATTATAAAACTAATGGCATAACAAAGAGGTTTTTTGATTAAATGTCTCTCCTTCTTTTTTTGGTTGGTGCAGGTGAATTGTTATTTTGTGTATAGGATCACTATTGGACCAAAGATTTGGTAGTATGCTGTTGATGTTTCTATATTTACTGTAACCGTTAGCTCACCTGATCCTATGCCAAATGTAAGTATTTTAACTGTTTTTGTTTCATTTACTTTTAAACAAGTTGTTCCTTCTCTTGCAGCCCAGTTGTGGTTGAAGGGTTTGATAAAGAAGACGTGTTCACCGTGCATGTAGATTTTCCAGTGTACTTTTGTGGCATTTTCATTTCCTATGTTCTTTATCGTCGCTGTTACTCCAAAGCCACCTTGTAGAGAGATGATTTCTATGTTTGGTCCGGAGATTTTGATTTGCAGAGGCTGTGACCATTCACTGTAACTGTTTGAGCTGTTGTAAAAGTCTTTTGCTTGAACTTTAACGTTGTAGTTTCCTCCATCCAACCACGTGTGAGATACCTTTATGGTTTCCCCTGAGTTGTAGGGTCCTAGCCAACCACTGTTACTACCATCATCCCAGTCAAACTGGTAGTAAACCCTGTCATTATCCGGGTCGTTGGTTACAACGGTGAATATCAGGTTTTCACCCATGTTTCCTGTTGTTGGTCCGGTGAGATTGGGTTTGTTTGGTGGATAATTTTCTATCACCTTTATCGCATATAGGTATCCATCCCATGACGCAAAGTAAATGGTTCCATCCTCTCCTATAGCAGGAGAAGATGTGATATAACTACTTGTGCTGTATTTCCATCTCAGGGTTCCATTTGGGTTTAGCGCATAGAATGTTCTATCCGTTGAACCAACGTATATGATTCCGTTTTTGTCTATCGCTGGTGATGACAGTACATCGTCCCCTGTTTTGTACTTCCATTTTAGTGTACCATCTGGGTTTATAGCGTAGATGTAACCGGGGTTTGACCCGACATAGATTGTTTCATTTTTTGCAAGCGATGGTGAGGATCCTCCGAGTCTACCAGTAGGGTACCTCCATTTCAAAGTTCCATTTGGGTTTATGGCATAAAGATACCCATTTGTTGATCCCACATATATGGTCCCGTCGTCTCCGATGGTTGGTGCTGAGTAGACGTCTCCAACTGCTCGGTACCTCCATTTAAGAGTACCATTGTTGGTATAGAGTGCGTATAAGTATCCATCATTTGAATCAATGTAAACTGTTCCATTATTGATCGCTGGTGAATCATAAACCCAGAAACCTGTGTCGTAATACCATTTTTCTGTACCATTCGGGTAAACAGCGTAGACTCTACCCAGATTCCATCCTGGTCCTACTACCCCAAAATATATGGTTCCATCCTTATCTATGGCTGGTGAGGAAAACACTGCATCTGCTGTCTCCTCAACTTCGAACTGCCATTTTATCGTTCCATCTTGGTAGAGAGCATTCAGGTAAGTATTGTATAACCCCCCACCCACATAAACGTACGATCCAATATGGATGGTTCCATCTTTTGCTATTGCAGGGGATGATTTTATGATTCCCAATTTTATCTTCCAGTTCAATGTACCATTTGGATATACCTTATATAAATATTCATCAGCTCCAATGTAGATATTTCCGTTTTTGTCAATAACAGGAGAGGATTCTATATCTGTATTCCAATTACATAGTCTGAACTTCCATTTCAAAATACCAGTACTTCCTGATGCACCATAGGGGCTTCTGCCAGTATGATAAACATCATGTTGAAACATCGGCCAAGCTGAGTCCATAAGACCATCATCATGATCCAAGGCAATAGCATGAACTGAAACACTTAACAAGGATGTAATAACAAGTGAGAATACTACAAGTATAGCTA